>CANRAG010000005.1 GCA_947628515.1 uncultured Clostridia bacterium
GTTACGTGAAGCCGTTTTTCGGGTGGTGTGAGAAAAAGAATTACGAGTTTCATCTTTTTTTATTCGACTTATGCGCGCCTTTAGTCTTTTCGAACTCTTTTACACGCTTCGAAAGATCTGCAAGCTCCTCTTGCGAAAGCTCCGGAAGCCGTTCCAGCTTTTCAAGGAACTGCGATATGGTCTCATTTCCCTTTGTTTTCATAAACTCCATATAGTAGCTTACTACAACGCCGGGTATCATGGCTGTGACGACTATCGCATAAATCGCCGTAAGAACCGTGATAACGCGCCCGATATGACTTACGGCGACAATATCGCCGAAGCCTATCGTGGTACACGATACGAAGCAGTACCAAAAACCGTCACCCATAGTTTTTATCGACGGCTCAATCACCCACAGGACGACGGAAGCCGCGCAGTAAAATATAATGAAGCTCGTAAGCATTTTAAGCGTGCCGGTATATTTTAAAACCCTTATTATTCTTCTGAACCTTTTCATAATTTCATCTACCGCAGCCGTAATCGTAAAGTCTATTGGTTATTCGCGTTTTGCGACGACAGAAAAATCATATTTATTCCGCTTACGATGAAATACGTGCCGATAAGTATTCCCGTTGTTAACGCGAGAAGTAACGGGTGGAACATTGAGTAAAGACCGAGTATTATTCCGAGTATTCCCAGAACAAGTCCCCAGATCCATTTCTTTCCGCCGTTCGCGCCCTTGAGCTTCATCGAAAGCACAATGGACACGATACCCTGAATAATAAACCAACCTGCCATCATATAGATGAACATGCCGTCCGCCATGAGCGTGAGTCCCGGCATAAATACCATAGCCAATCCCGCGATAACGCTGATTATGCTGAACGCGAAATTGACTCCGTATTCCTTCGCCGCGATCGACTTTACTATGCCCGCGGCTCCGTAAACGAGAAGAAGCACCATAAGCGCATATCCCGACGCTAAAAACGTACGCAGCGGCGTAAACATGCACGAGCCTCCGCAAAGTACCATAATTATCCCCAAGATTATAATTAATACATTCATTTTTTATTCCTTTCCGCTGCCCACATTCCGTACGGCAGCTGTTAAAATAATTTTAAACGGGTCCTGACGCAAATGCCCGGCACCACCTTCCCCAAACAAACTCTGTCAATCTCCGTTCGCGCGCCCGACTGCTCGAACGCAATTTATATGTATTTTTATAACACATACCGTTATTATACAAGCCCAAAACCTTGTACGTCAATAGAAAAAACAATTTTTTACAATTATCTTAATCCTCATTATTATATCATGTTCACCTATGGACAAGTCAATAGATTAGAGATAATTTTTGAAAAATTTTTGTTAAGGGATATACTGATAGAAATTTCGAGTTCCATGTCGAATAAAAATGTATGCGTATTATGAATAACACGCGGGAACGGTTAGAGATTACTTAAAAAGTCGATAAATCCCGGAAAATATTCAAAAAACATGGTAACGCGGCTCGAAATAGGGTATAATATACCCAAATTTCATATCGCCGCTTCCGTGTATAATCCCATGTTTTTCCACCTGATTTATCAATTTTACACTCGTAATTCAGGAGAATTGCGTTGTCCCATCTTGTACCACAATTATACTTACCATAAAATAATCCGGCAGATGTTGAAGCATAACGAGCGAGCCGGAGGCTTCGTGAGCATATACTATTATTTCCATATCTTCGTAAATAGACTTAAAGTCATTTGCGTTAAGCGCTTGCATATAGTTTAAGACCTGCTCTATGCGTTCGGAGTTCGTCTTGGCGTAAGGATAATAGTATGTTACCGAACCGCTTTCCTCATCCGTTTTTAGCTTGGCATGTTTTATTCCGTTAAGCTCGCCGTAGTCGGGAACAGCCGGAAATTTATCGTAGTATTTCAGATTTTCCGTGTCAATATCCTTGAGGTGCATCACGGTTACTGTGATTAGGTTTTCAAACATCGCTATGACTACCGACTCATCCTTGTATTCATACGCAACGCTTTCTATCCCTTGGTCGTTCAGTTCGTCAGCCTTTTTGAAACCGAGCAGAGAAAGGTAATAAATATATTTCTCCCTGTCCTTATCCGAAACATTGTTGTAGAAATAGACATTGTCATCATTCAAATCCGCGGTTATCCCGTTAACCTCACCGAAATCAATGATATAACGGAAACCGTCATATGTGGATATGCCGATACTTTCCGGACTCATGCCCGGCTGTTCGCCCACCGCCGATTTAATAAGCACACTCTGCGTGTTATCGTCCCAGTCAACCCAATTACCAAAGGTTTCGGAGATAAACCGAACAGGAACCATCGTGCGCTCGTCTTTTATATACGGGGCAGCGTCAAGGCTTTTTTGCGTCATTGTGCCAAAGGAAAATGTTTTTGTAAAAATTGAGCCTATAACAAGCGTTGTCCGAGTGTCATCTTTTGAAAGTGTTACTGTTTCCGTAGCGTCGTCCCATTCAACCTCCGCGCCCAAAGCTTCGGCAATAGCCCTTAGCGGCACGAACACACGGTCGTTGATATTTTCGGGCATGGTATCAAATTCTATTTTTAAATCGTCAAGATACACGCTTATGTCCTGAGCGGACACAGACAAGGAGCTAAAGAGCAGCGCTGAAGATAATATACCCGCTAAAAGTTTTTTCATAAAAATTCTCCCCCCATAAAAGGTATTTTCATATATAATACTTTTCAAACAGCCTAAAGGTTGCAATTTTTTATAAATTTTAGGAAAATAAATATGTAACCGCCGATTAAACGGCGGTTACAATATGGGTTTGCTTATTTAACGTCAACCTTTTCTCCGGCGAGTATTTTGTTCATCGTTCTTGCCGCGCACATCTTACCGCACATGGAGCAGGTGTGCTTTTCCTCCGGCGGCAGCTCGTTGTAGTAGCGAATGGGCTTTTCAGGCTCTATGGCGTATTTGAACATTTCATCCCAGCACACGCGCCTTCGCGCGTCGCTCATCTTATCATCAACCTCTCTTGCGCCCGGTATTCCCTTTGCAATGTCTCCGGCGTGAGCCGCGATTTTTGCCGCTACTATGCCCTCTCTCACATCATCGGCGTTGGGAAGCCGCAGGTGCTCTGCGGGCGTTACATAGCATAGAAAGTCCGCGCCGTTTGCGGCGGCGACAGCGCCGCCTATAGCGGATGTAATATGATCGTAGCCCGGAGCAATATCCGTTACGAGCGGCCCCAACACATAGAACGGGGCGTTGTGGCACAGACGTTTTTCAAGCTTCATGTTAGCCGCGATTTCGTCTATTGACATATGTCCCGGTCCTTCGACCATTACCTGAACATTGTGTTCCCATGCCCGCTTTGTGAGTATTCCAAGCTCAATAAGCTCCGTAATCTGCGAAGCGTCAGAGGCGTCGCGGGTGCAGCCCGGACGGCACGCGTCGCCGAGGCTGATAGTCACGTCATATTTTTCGAGAATGTCAAGGACCTTGTCGTAAAATTCATAGAACGGGTTTTCGTTTCCGGTCATTTCCATCCACGCGAATATGAGTGAACCGCCGCGCGATACTATGTTTGTAAGCCTTTTCGTCTCTTTAAAAATTTCCGCTGTTCTGCGGTTTATTCCGGCATGAATTGTCATGAAGTCCACGCCGTCCTTTGCGTGCGCCTCGATAACCTCCAGAAACTCGTCGGCTGTAATATCGGCAAGCTCCTTGTCAAGGTATCCGACCGCGTCATACATCGGCACCGTGCCTATCATTGCCGGGCAGGTCTCCACCACCTTACGGCGGAACTCATGCGTCTTTCCGTAGCATGAAAGATCCATAATAGCCTCGGCTTTCATCTTTACCGCCATATTAACCTTTTCCATTTCAACGCTGTAGTCCGTGCAATCCTTTGATATGCCGAGATTTACGTTTATTTTTGTATGTAAGCCCTCGCCAACGCCCTCCGGGCTTATTGACCTGTGAAGCTTATTGCACGGAATGGCGACCGAGCCGCGCGCAACGCGCTCACGCAGAACCTCCGCGTCAATGCCTTCCTTTTCCGCCACAATCTTCATTTCGGGCGTGATAATTCCCTTTTTTGCCGCGTCCATTTGTGTAGTATATGTCATGGTTTTTATCCCCTTTCAGAATAATTACATTATAATATATAACTATAGAATTGTCAAGAAAAAATATGCCCGCGTCACGGCGTCAACGGGACGGAATTACCATTTAAAATACCGATATTTAAAAAATCTAAAATTTATATAAATTTTTTTTGAAAAACTATAGCATTTTTCTTTATTTTAATGTATAATAAAAGGTGTGTATGCATTTTTGCGGGACAGCTGTGCCCGAAAATATGTCAGACTTCCGCAAATACGCTTTGCGGGACGGGAAATAACAATATCGGAGGGAACGGTAATGGATGATCTTTTACGAATTCTGGACAAGGAACAGGGAGTAATAGATGTTGTAAAGATTTCAAGAATGCTCGGCATATCCACATATGAGGTTGAAGAAAAAATCAGCAATCTGGAGCGTAACCATATAATTGTGGGATACAAGACCATTGTGAACTGGGATAAGACGGACAGAGAGGTTGTAACAGCGCTTATCGATCTGCGCGTGACGCCGCAGCGCGGCGAAGGCTTTGACAAGGTCGCGAAGCGTATTTATAACTATCCGCAGGTCAGCGCTCTGTACCTTATGTCGGGGGCGTACGACCTTTCCGTTAAGATAGAGGGAAGGTCTATGCGCGAGGTGGCGCTTTTCGTCGCGCAGAAGCTTGCTCCGATGGAATCCGTTATATCGACGACCACTCATTTTGTGCTTAAAAAGTACAAGGAGGAGGGCATTGTTTTTAAGGACGACGAAAAAGACGCGAGACAGGTGATTACCATATGAATTATGACAAGCTGATAAACCCTACGGTGGATAAGCTTCCGCCTTCGGGAATACGCAAGTTTTTTGATATAGTCGCAACCATGAAGGACGCTATTTCCCTCGGTGTGGGCGAGCCGGACTTTGTGACGCCGTGGGCGATACGCGAGGCGGGAATATACAGTCTTGAGATCGGCCAGACCTATTATACCGCAAACAGCGGACTAATGGAGCTGAGAGAGGAAATTGTACGCTATAACAAGCGTAAGTATAATGTGGAGTACGACGCGAAAAGCCAGGTGCTCGTATCGGTCGGAGGCTCAGAGGCGATTGACGCCATGATAAGAGCCGTTGTGTGCCCGGGCGATGAGGTGATTATACCGGAGCCGAGCTTCGTATGCTATAAGCCGCTTACGATAATGGCGGGCGGTGTTCCGGTGGTTATAGAGACTAAGGAGGAAAACGACTTCAGGCTTACACCCGAAGAGCTAAGGGAGAAAATAACGGACAGAACCAAGCTTTTAATACTGCCGTTTCCGAATAATCCAACGGGCGCGGTAATGTCAAAAGCCGACCTCGAAGCGATTGCGGAGGTGTTAAAGGGCACGGATGTGCTGGTTCTTTCCGATGAAATATACGGCGAGCTGCGTTACGGCGACGAGCGGCACACACCGTTTTCGGCGATAGACGGAATGTATGACAGAACGGTTGTGGTAAACGGCTTTTCAAAGGCGTTCGCAATGACGGGTTGGAGACTCGGCTATGCGCTGGGACCGGAGCGGATAATAAAGCTCATGACAAAAATCCATCAGTTCGGAATAATGTCGTCGCCCACCACAAGTCAGTACGCGGCAATAGAGGCGCTGAAAAATTGCGACAACGAGGTTGAGGACATGGTACACGAGTACAATTACCGCCGCCGTGTCATAGTTGACGGCTTCCGCGATATGGGACTTTCGTGCTTTGAACCTTACGGCGCGTTCTATATATTCCCGTGCATAAGGCGCACGGGAATGACGAGCGATGAGTTCTGTAACAGTCTGCTGCGCGAGGAGAAGGTGGCGGTCGTGCCGGGCACCGCGTTCGGCGAATGCGGCGAGGGCTTTATAAGAGTATCGTACGCGTATTCGATTGAAAACATAGAGGAAGCGCTTAAAAGAATAGCGAGATTTGTAGAAAAACATATAGATAAATAGTTTAAGGAGAAATATAATGGCTACAAAGTACATTTTCGTAACAGGCGGCGTTGTATCGGGACTTGGTAAGGGCATAACCGCGGCGTCCCTGGGCAGACTGCTCAAGGCGAGAGGTTATAAGGTGACAATGCAGAAGTTTGATCCGTACATAAACGTTGACCCGGGAACATTAAGCCCGTATCAGCACGGCGAGGTGTTCGTTACCGACGACGGCGCGGAAACGGATCTTGACCTCGGACATTATGAAAGGTTTATTGACGAGAATTTGAGTATAAACTCAAACGTGACGACGGGTAAGATATATTGGTCGGTGCTCCACAAGGAGCGTCACGGCGACTATGAGGGAAAGACCGTTCAGGTCATTCCGCATATAACCAACGAGATTAAGGACAGGGTCTACCGCGTCGCGCGGCATCAGGAGACAGATATTGTAATTACCGAGATAGGCGGCACCGTGGGCGATATAGAGTCGACGCCGTTCCTTGAGGCAATACGTCAGGTGCACGCGGAGGTGGGCAAGGAGAACTGTATCTATGTTCATCTTACGCTTGTTCCCTATCTTTCATCATCGGGCGAGCAGAAAACGAAGCCGACACAGCACAGCGTAAAGGAGCTTTTGAGTCTCGGTATTCAGCCGGACGTAATCGTTTTAAGAACGGAGCGTCCGCTCGAAGCGGGCACAAAGGAGAAGATTGCCCTGTTTTGCAACGTGTCGCCCGACAGCGTTATAGAGAATAACGACCTCAAGACGCTCTATGAGGTTCCGCTCGCGCTTGAGGCGGAAGGGCTCGCAAACGCGGTATGCCGCAAGCTCGGACTTGACAACCCCGAACCCAAGCTCGACGACTGGAGGGCTATGGTAAAGGTTGCGAAGGAGCTTCTGACGGAGAAGAAGTGCGTAACTATTTCGCTCGTGGGCAAATATGTATCCCTGCACGACGCGTACATTTCAATAGTCGAGTCGTTAAAGCACGGGGGCATAGAGAACCATATAAACATAAACATCAACTGGGTAAATTCGGAGGAGGTTACTCCGGAAACCGTTGAAAATCTGCTTGAGGGCAGCGACGGCATACTTGTGCCGGGCGGCTTCGGCGACAGAGGTATAGAGGGTAAAATTCTTGCCGCAAAATACGCACGCGAGAATGACATCCCGTATTTCGGGATTTGTCTCGGAATGCAGATTGCGGTTATAGAGTACGCAAGAAACGTGCTCGGCTATACGGACGCTCATTCAAGCGAGCTTAACCCCGAAACGACGCATCCGGTAATAGACCTTATGCCGGAGCAGAAGGATGTTGAGGATCTCGGAGGCACAATGCGTCTCGGTCTTTATCCGTGTAAAATTGTAGACGGAACGCTCGCAAAGGAGATATATAACGACGATTTGATATATGAGCGTCACCGTCACCGTTACGAGTACAACAATTTTTACAGAAATGAGCTTACGGAGGCGGGACTTATCGCAAGCGGCATGTCGCCTAACGAGAAGTTGGTTGAGATGGTGGAAATTCCGGCGCACCGCTATTATATCGGCGTGCAGTTCCATCCGGAGTTCAAGTCGCGTCCGAACCACGCGCATCCGCTTTTCAGAGCCTTTATCAAAGCGGCAAAGGATATGCGGGAGGATGGACGGTAATCTCGAAAGGGTCTGGTTAAGTGAACAGGTATTTACAATACATAAAGCCGTATAAGCTGTACTTTATTCTCGGCCCGCTTTTGATGCTTACGGAGGTCGCGGGAGAAATCGTCCTCCCGAAGCTTATGGCGGGCATGATAAATAACGGTATACTCGGCGGCGGGGGCACGGGTTTTATTATACGTCAGGCGTGTATAATGTTCGGATGTATAATAATTCAGGTTTCCGGCGGAATAAGCGGACACTATTTTTCGGTTAAGGCGGCTGTTAATTTCAGCGCGGACATAAGGAGAGCGGTGTTTGACAAGGTGCAGGAGTTCTCGTTTAAGAATATAGACAAATTCTCCACCGGCTCTCTTGTGACAAGGCTTACAAACGATATAACTCAGGTTATGAACATAACGCGAATGGCACTGATTATGGCGGTGCGTTCGCCGGGTATGCTCATAGGCGGGGTGATAATGGCGTTCTCCATTGACGCGGGGCTTGCGTCAATCATGTTTATAATGATACCGCTTCTCGGACTTGCCATTTTCCTTCTGATGAGAACGGCGCTGCCGCGGTTTGACAGTATGCAGAAAAGTCTCGATAACTTAAATTCCAAAACGCAGGAGAATATTACGAATGTGCGGGTTATAAAGTCGTTTGTGCGCGGCAGTTTTGAAACGGAACGGTTTGACGAGGCGAGCGGCGAGCTGCGCGACAGGACGCTTAACGCTATGAAGATAGTCGTTATGACGATGCCGGTTATGACTCTGGCGATGAATATCACAACAATCGTGGTTCTGTGGCGCGGCGGAAATCTCGTTATGGGCAGGGAGCTTGAAATAGGCTCGCTGAGCGCTATTGTGCAATACACGACGCAGGTGCTTTCATCGCTGATGATGGTTTCTATGATGATAATAAACTCATCGAGAGCGGTTGCGTCCATAAGGAGAATTTCGGAGGTGCTCGAAACCAAATCGGATCTCACCGACGAGGACGCGAAATACAAAGACAGGCTTATTACCGAAGGCCGCGTAGAGTTCAGAAACGTATCGTTTAAGTATTACGAAAAGCGTAAAGACAAGGTGCTTGGCGATATATCGTTTACGGCGGAGCCGGGAAAGGTTTTGGGCATAGTCGGAATAACGGGTTCCGGAAAGTCCTCGCTTGTGCAGCTTATACCCCGACTGTATGACCCGACGGAGGGCGAAGTGCTTATTGACGGTATAAACGTCAAGGACTACAGCCTGTATAATCTCCGCGAGGGCGTGGGCATGGTTTTGCAGAAGAACGTCCTTTTCTCCGGTTCAATCATGGATAATCTTCGCTGGGGCGGAGAGGACGCGCCGGAGGAGGAAATATACGCGGCGGCGCGCGCGGCGCAGGCGGACGGGTTTGTCCGCGGCTTTACCGACGGCTACGATATGGAGCTTGGCCGCGGCGGAGTAAACGTGTCGGGCGGACAGAAGCAGAGACTCTGTATAGCAAGAGCGCTGCTCAAAAAGCCGAAAATACTCATACTTGACGACTCCACCAGCGCGGTTGACACCGCGACCGAGGCGCAGATACGCCACGCGTTTGCAACCACGCTCAAGGATACAACAAAGATAATAATCGCGCAGAGAGTCAGCTCGGTTCTCGACGCGGATAAGATTATTGTGCTAAACGACGGCAGGATAGCTGCGGAGGGCACACACGACGAGCTTATAAAGTCCAGTGAAGAATACAGGGAAATCTATTATTCGCAGATGGACAGAGAAAGGGAGGTGTCTTAATATGCCTCCACAGATAACCCCTCCGGGACGGAACAGGGGCGGACCGGCGGCGCGGTTCGGAACCGAAAAGGTCAAACCGAAGGATATGAAAAAGGCAATCGGCAGGCTTTTGGGCTATATCGGAAAGGATAAGCCGAAGGTTGCGCTTGCCGTTATATGCGTGCTGATATCGACGGGAACAAATCTCGCGGGAACATATATGCAGAGGCCCATTATAAACTGTCTTGGCGGCGCAATTTCGGCCGGAGATACCATGAGATACGTAATGCTAATGCTTTTAGCTATGGCGGGCGTGTATCTTACCGGCGTAATAGCCATGATGATACAGCAGAGGGTGATGATAAGGGTTTCGCAGAACACTTTGAAGCGTATAAGGGACGACCTGTTCGGCAAGCTTCAGGGACTTAGCGTGAGATATTACGACACGAACAGCGCCGGAGACATGATGAGCCGGTTCACAAACGACGTCGATAATATCGGGCTGATGTTTGACTCGACAATATTGCAGATATTTTCGGGAATGCTCACGCTTGTGGGAACGCTCGCGCTTATGCTCAGAACAAACCTTCCTCTTACCGTTGTGACATTGATTATAGCGCCTCTTGTCGCAAGGGTTGCCGCGGCAATCGCGAAAAATACCAGAAAGTATTTCGGCAGGCAGCAGGCGGCGCTGGGCGCGGTAAACGGATATATAGAGGAAACCATATCGGGACAAAAGGTCGTAAAGGTATTTAACCATGAGGCGAAGGCAAAGGAGGAATTTGCAAAGCTCAACGAGGATTTGCGGGACGTGCAGGTGCGCGCGAACTTCCTCGGCGGAATTATGGGTCCGTGCATGAACGCGTTGTCACAGGCAAATTATACAATAACGGCGTTCGTGGGCGCGATGCTTACGTTCTTTACAAAGCTCGGCAAAATAGGCGCTTCGTCATTTGCCGCGCTCGACATAGGCGGCCTGTCGGTGTTCGTAACCTATTCAAGACAGTTTTCAAGACCGATTAATGAAATATCAAATCAGATGAACGTAATCATGTCCGCGCTCGCGGGTGCGGAACGCGTGTTTGCGGTCATGGACATGGAGCCGGAGGCGGCGCATGACACAAACCTCGTAAATCCCGAAAGGATACGGGGCGACGTGGTGTTTAATAACGTTACCTTCGGATACAATCCGGATAAGACGATACTTAAAAATATCTCCATGTACGCGCATCCGGGGCAGAAAATCGCCCTCGTCGGCTCAACCGGCGCGGGAAAAACAACGATAATAAATCTTTTAACAAGATTTTATGATATAAACAGCGGTGAAATTACAATAGACGGTGTTGATATACGCGATATTAACCGCGAAACACTGCGCGAGAACATAGCAATGGTATTGCAGGACACACATTTATTCACCGGAACAGTTATGGAAAATATCCGTTACGGGCGGCTTGACGCAACGGACGCGGAGGTAAGGGCTGCGGCAGTAACCTCATGCGCGCATATGTTCATCAAGAATATGCCGGACGGATACGATACCGTGCTGACAGGCGACGGCTCAAACCTGTCACAGGGGCAGCGTCAGCTTTTAAATATAGCAAGAGCGGCGCTTTCAAAGGCTCCTATTCTCATTCTTGACGAGGCCACATCATCGGTTGACACGAGAACGGAGCAGCACATTAACCGCGGCATGGACGCGCTTATGGAAAACCGAACAACATTTGTTATAGCGCACCGTCTTTCAACCATAAGGAACTCGGACGCGATTATGGTGCTCGAACACGGCGAAATCATAGAGCGCGGCACACACGAGGAGCTGCTTGAGATGCGGGGCAGATACTATGAGCTGTACACAGGAATAAAGGAACTTGAATAGTGGAAGGGGTAAAAATGAAAGTATATCAGATGATATATACTTCGGTAAGACATTCTATAGCGGAACCGGAGCTTGGATTGATAAATCAGCCCGGACAGCGCGTATACTCCTGCTCGCAGGGGCTTACGCGCGAAAACATATCCGAGTTAATTCGCTTTTCGAGCTACAGGCTGCCCAAAAATGACATCACAGAATATTCAAAGGAGCTTGGGGACCCTACAGTTCCGACAATGTTTCCGAAGATTTTCAGAACATTGCGGCTTGCCGACGGCAGATTTGCGGCAATTCAGTCCGTGTATTCGGGCTATGATATAAACGGAGAGGAGGGCAATTTCTTCGCGCACGCGCTGGTGTTTGACGAATATGACGACGACTTCTTCCCCGAACAGTATTTTTCATCGGAGCTGTTTAGGACATATCTTACCGAGGAGGAGCAGAACACGGAGCTGGTAAGGTATCTGCCCGAGCTTACGGACCCGCCGAAGCCGGAGGGACTTGACCTTGAAATGACGACGTTTATAAAGCTGCACAAGAAGGAGCTTACATATCTTATAAATCACGCGGTAACCATGCTCACCTCGGAGAATTTGAAAAATATATGTATCTGTACAAACGACGAGTACTTAACCGAACGGTATCTGCTCGCGCTTAAATGGCTGCTGCCGCGCGATGTGTCAAGGAACACCGGAATTTCCACATATAATGTATATCTTCCTTCCGACAAGCAGGACAGAATTGTTTTCCACGGCACCATAAACGGCAAAAACAATATTCGCCGCGAGGTTATAGAGGAGCGAGAAAACTGTATATACGTTGATTTCGACAATATTGATTTCGCCGCCGTCACGGAGTCGAGCCTGTTTAACATGACGGTTTCCCAAATTCGCGGCGAGTATTCAAAATACAAGCTGTCCTCGGTGAGCGCGTATCTTGACTGGTTCTCGCTCACGCAGAACACGACGTTTCGCGGAATGGGCGCGAAGCTGTTGAAGTTCAAACATTCCGCGGGCGACGAGGCGTTCGCAGCGCGGGCAAGGGAGCTGTTTAAAGATATTGACGACGAGGCAATGGAGGATGTAAGGTTTGAAATTGCCAAGGTCATGTATGATAATATCTCACTGTTTGAGAGCGAGGTTGAAAAGCTGACCTCGATATACGTCAGGGAATGTATCGAGAAGCTGTGTATGGGCGAGGATTACGATATAGAGTCGATATTTACGGCGGCCGACGCGTCTGAGCCCCAGATCAAAACAATGGCCGCCGCGCTGCCGGAGTACATGGACATGATTTGCGCGGCATATGATGATATGGGCGAGAAAAATCAGCGGCTTGTGATGAATTTTACAGTTCATCTGAAACATGCCGCGGGCTTTGGCAGCTGGTCGGAAATGATGGGCGGCAAGCGCGGCTATCTGACATATCTTGTGGAAATGGCGGTTCCGTTTATCGTAACCGGCTACGGCGCAAACACATTCTCAATCCCGGACGGCTGGTTGGAGGACGAGCTTAACGAGCTGGTCGCGTACGTAGAGGCGTCAACCGAGGATAGACAGCTCTCAATGGGATGTATAAAATATATAATCGAGCATGAGGAGGTTGACTGGGAGAGATACGGAGTTACAATTACGCGCCGCAAAAAGCGAGCCGACGAGACGGAAGCGGACTCCGAAAAAATACGAAGGCTTCTCACAAGGGTTGGCTACGAGCCGTATCAGAGGAATTCGTACGAGATTATAAAGCGCGATATTATGGCCGACGTCGAGGACAACCCATCGCCGCTGCTGATATCAAGACTGCTAAGCGCCTTCTACACATGGCAGGGCGCGTACGGCGAGCAGAGAGAGGCGAAGAAATACGCGGAAAGGATAAGAAAGCTTATTCTTGAAATGCGCGAGAAAGAGCCGCAATGCTATAACTATATGATACCTAAGCTGGCGATTGAAATCATAGAATCGCAGGGACATTATCACGAGCTGATGATAAATACGGAAACAATGCCGGACAGCTTCTGGAACTGGTTCCTGATAGGGGCGAAGCGTTCCAGACGCAACGATAAGAAGCTGCTGTCATATATAAGGATATATGAGGCGAATAAGATAAAGCTTGGACGTTTAGAGATTAAGAGCGCGCTGCGCAAAGAGTTTAAGGATGACGAGAAAGGAAATTAAAAGATATGAAAAACTGGTTTAAAAGATTAACAATGGCTGTATGCGCCTTATCAACCTCGATAATGATTATGACGGCATCCGTACCCGTATTTGCCGACAATTTCCGTTCCGGACCGGGAAATAACACAACCGAGTCCGATTCGGCGGACGTAACCGGCTCGTCGTCGGGCGAGGCGGCAAATACCGGCGGCGCGTCCGACTCCGCCGTAGGCAACGCCGAAACCAATAACGTCACAACGCAAACGAACGGCACCGCCACAGTCAATAATAAGAAGTATCTTTCAAAAATGGGAGGCTTTCTCTGGTTTCTCCTTTCCGTAATAGTTAACTTTGTAATAAGCTGCTGGGTGGGGAACCGTTTTTATCGCATGGCGAGAAGAAGCGCTCAAAGCTCAAATGAAATCCGCGCGCTGCGCAAGGATATAGAGGAAAAATTCGCGGGAACGCTTAAGGATATTTCGGAGCCGGCAACGGAGGTCATGAACCGTAACGAGGCTTATTCGAGAACAGACGAAGGAATTACTATGCCGGAGAGAAGACAGCATGTTGAGCTTAGCGAGGACGAGGCGGAAACTATGCGCCGCTGGGATTCAAAGCGCGCGGCGGCAAAAGGCGGTGGCATGGATGAGGACGAGGAAGACTATTTCGAGCCGCGCGGTGAAAGACGCTCCGCAAAACGCGCGTATCAGCCCACGCGCCGCTCGTCGGGCATAGAGTTCGAGGAGGACGTAGAGGAGGAAGAATATGACGACTTGCAGGAAGAAAAAAACACGAAACACAGACAGGCAAAGCGTCCGATAAACTCAAACGCCATTTCAAACGCGAAAAATAAAGCCAAGGATTTAATCAGCAATGTATTTCCATTCGACGAATAATTACAATTTCAAAGCCCCCAGGAATATTCCTGAGGGCTTTTTGCATATAACTAAACGAAAGATGTCCATCTAAGCATAGAATAGTAACGTTATTGCCGTATCAAACAGCGCATATTGATTTATTGAACAATATGACTAAAAAAATCAAATAATTTTATGAAATATATGGTCTTTACTCACAAAGCAATTTGTGGTATAATAATTGGTAGAATAATCAAATAGGACTATGCGCCATGGGTAGAATGGCGCAGGAGGTGAAATTAATGGAAAATAAGAAGGAAATGTTTGGAATAAGCGATTTCCAGACATATCTGTTCAATTCCGGTGATAACTTCAGAGCCTATGAATTTCTTGGCTGCCATAAAATAGTTAATGAAGGGAAAAGCGGGTTCCGTTTCGCGGTGTGGGCGCCAAAAGCGTCAGGCGTAAGCGTCGCCTGCGATTCAAATAACTGGACAGGCGGCGACAAGGCGTTGGAGCCTTACGGAGAAACGGGGATATGGGTAGGATTTTTCAGTGATTTAAAGCACGGGGATTTATACAAGTATTCAATTGTCGCTCCGGACGGAGAGGTGTATCTTCGCTCCGACCCTTACGCGGTGAGGTGCGAGCTCAGGCCGGGCACCGCGTCTGTTGTGTATGACCTAAAGAAATTCAAATGGACGGATAAGGCGTGGGTTACAAAGCGTTCCAGACAGGACAGTATTCATTCGCCAATGAATATCTACGAGTGCCATGCGGGTTCATGGAAGGTTCATCCGGACGGCAGCTTCTATAATTATGAGGAGCTGGCAGACGAGCTCATTCCTTATTTGAAGGATATGGGCTATACTCATATTGAGTTCATGCCGCTTACGGAATATCCGTTCGACGGTTCGTGGGGATACCAGGTAACGGGATATTTCGCGGCGACTTCGCGGTACGGCACGCCCGAACAGCTTAAAAGTCTCATAAACAGATGTCATGAGGCGGGAATTTCGGTGATTATGGACTGGGTTCCGGCGCATTTCCCCCGGGACGGCCATGGTTTGAGACTGTTTGACGGTACGCCGTGTTATGAATACGCCGACTGGCGCGAGGGCGAGCACAAGGACTGGGGAACGATGGTATTCGACTTCGCGAAGGGCGAGGTCATATCCTTCCTCACATCCTCAGCGTACTACTGGGCGGAGGAATACCACATAGACGGGCTGCGCGTAGACGCGGTATCGTCGATGCTGTATCGTGATTATTCGAGAAACGACGGCGAATGGGTGGCGAATAAATACGGCGGTAACGGAAATCTCGAAGCGGTTGATTTGCTTAGAAAAATCAACAAGATGATGGGCATCGAGTCGCCGGGCTTCCTTATGATAGCGGAGGAGTCCACGGCGTGGCCGCTTGTGACGGCGCCGCCGGAAAATGACGGACTCGGTTTCAATTATAAATGGAATATGGGCTGGATGAACGATACTCTTAGATATGTGTCGATGGATCCCTATTTCAGAAAGGATAATCATTCGCTGCTCACGTTCCTTATGATGTACGCTTATTCGGAGAATTTCATTCTTCCCCTGTCGCATGACGAGGTTGTGCACGGTAAAAAGTCGCTTATAGACAAGATGTTCGGCGAGTACAAGGATAAATTCAGCGCGTATAAGACCTTCCTCACCTATTACATGACAATGCCCGGCAAGAAGCTTATGTTTATGGGCGGTGAGATAGGACAGTTCCTTGAGTGGCGATATGACGATCAGCTTGAATGGAACGTTCTTGACATAGAGCCGCACAAAAGGCTTCATGAGTACATTAAGCGGCTCAACCGTATGTACCTTGAAAACAAGGCGCTGTGGGAATGTGAGCAGAGCTGGGACGGCTTTAAATGGGTAAATGACGCGGACAACGAAAATTCGGTTGTTTCATACCTGCGCTTTGGCAGGAGGGCGGAGGATATTATGCTGATAGCCGCAAACTTCACACCGAACGATCGGCTTAACTACAAGCTCGGCGTTCCCTACGAGGGCGATTATGAGATTATCCTCCATTCAAATTCGACGGAGTTCGGCGGAACACGTAGGATCAATAAAATGGTATATCATGCGCGGAAGATGACGTACGGGGATATGGAATACACACTAAGCGTTCCCATTGACGGCAACAGCGCCATGGTTATAAAACGCAAAATCAAAAAGAAATAAAATAAATTAGGAGATGATCATATTATGGTATCAAAGAACTGTGTAGCTATGATACTCGCAGGCGGTCAGGGTTCCAGACTGGGCGCTCTGACAAAGAATGTTGCAAAGCCGGCAGTACCCTTTGGCGGCAAGTACAGAATTATTGACTTTCCGCTTTCTAACTGCGTGCATTCCGGTATAGATACGGTCGGTGTTCTGACCCAGTACAGGCCGCTTGAACTCAATACTTATATCGGAAACGGCAATCCGTGGGATCTTGACCGGTCGCACGGCGGCGCGTTTGTGCTCCCGCCGTACCAGAGCGGCGAGACGGGCGAGTGGTACAAGGGTACCGCGAACGCCATTTATCAGAACATCGGATTTCTTGAGGGCTTTAACCCCAAGAATGTTCTCATTCTTTCCGGCGACCATATCTATAAGATGCAGTACAGCGAAATGCTTAAGGCGCACAACCGCTCCGACGCGGCGGTTACAATCGCGGTCATGCCCGTTCCGTGGGAGGAGGCTCCGCGTTTCGGTATCATGAACTGTGACGAGTCGGGCGAAATAGTTGAGTTTGAGGAAAAGCCGGCGAAGCCGAAGAGCAATCTCGCTTCAATGGGTATATATATTTTCAAGTACGATATACTTAAGAAATATCTTACGGACGACGAAAGGGATCCGAAATCGGAAAACGACTTCGGTAAAAACATCATCCCGAAGCTTTTGGCGGACGGGCAGAAGCTCATGTCATACCGCTTCGAGGGCTACTGGAAGGACGTGGGAACGGTTCAGTCGCTTTGGGAGGCGAATATGGATCTTATCGATGATCCCCCGAAGTTTGATTTGAGCGACAGAAACTGGATTATCTATTCGAGAAACTACGCGCTCCAGCCGCATTTTGTGGGCGGCGACGCGGAAATCAAGCGCTCGACGGTAGCGGAGGGCTGCGTGATTAACGGCAAGGTGGAACATTCCATAATATCGAGCGGAGTTAAAATCGGCAAGGGCGCGATAGTTAAGGACGCGGTTATCATGCCGGGCGCGGTTATAGGCGACGGAGCGGTGGTTGACAAGTCGGTAATAGGAGCGCAGGCCGTTGTGGGCGCGAACGCGAAGATTGGCGTAAGTCCGGAGTCGGACGGCAACCCCTACGCTTCAAAATACTGCACGCACGGTATCGTCCTTATCGAGGGCGGCGCAGTTGTCGGCGAAGGCGAGGATATATTAAAGGGCTCTATGGTCGTGGCAGCCGAATAATTTAAGGCTGTAGTCTGAATTTTGAAAGGAATGAATTAGCTATGAGAAATGATACTATGGGTATTATTCTTACAGGGGATGAGAAAATCGCGCCGCTTACGGACATAAGAGCCAACAGCGCGCTTCCCATCGCCGGAAGATATAGAATTATAGACTTCGTTTTGTCAAACATGGCAAACGCGGGAATAGTAAATGTGGGTATAGCCACAGAGTCAAACTATTCGTCACTTATGGATCATACAAAATCGGGTAAGCCGTGGGATCTCGACAGGAAAAATCAGGGGCTGAACATTCTCCCTCCGAACCTTGAGAAGCAGCAGTACGGCAGCATCAAGGGCAATATAGACCTGCTCGAGGGTATCAGGGATTACATTGACAGAAGTCAGCAGACATACGTTATCCTCTCGCTGGGTAACATGATTTACAACATTGATTTCGATGCTGTTATAAAGAGCCACATAGAGAGCCAGGCTGACGTTACCACGATTTATAAGGATTTAAGCGACAAGAGCGAGGATATTATAAAGCGCTATACGCTCCTTGAGCTTGACGACGACGGCAGAGTTACGGATATAGAGGTACAGCCGTATTATCCGAAGTCGTCAAAGGCGAGCATGGAGATATATATACTCGAAAAAGCGCTGCTTGAAAGCATAATAGACGAATGCTCCGCGCGCGGCGACGTTGACCTTGTAAAGGACGCGCTTGTTAAGAAGATGGACGGCATGATTATTAAGGGTTATGAGTTCAAGGGCAGCGTTTATAAAATCGATTCGATGAAGTCGTACTACGCGACGAGCATGAACTTCCTCGACGAGGAGCACAGAAACGAGCTTTTCAATGCGGAGCGGCCTATATATACGAAGGAAAAGGATCAGTCTCCGACCAAGTACGGCGCGGACGCAATATGTAACAACAGCTTTATTTCGGACGGATGTGTAATAGAGGGTACGGTTGTTAACTCAATTCTCTCTCGCGGCGTAAAGGTTGCGAAGGGCGCGGTTGTGCAGAACTCAATCATTATGCAGGACAGCGTAATAGAGGAGAATGTAGAGCTTAACCATGTTGTGTTCGATAAGGAAGTATGCATAACAAAGGGCAGAAAGCTTATCGGTCAGGAAAGCTACCCGCTTGCGATTTCAAAGGGAACAAGGATTTGACAAAGCAGCTTGCAAGCCGTTCATCACATGGACGGCTTGCTTCGGGTTTATGGCGATTTTATCTAAGTATCTTATATTAAAAAAAGTGCATTATAGTCAAAAACACTGTTTTTGAAATATTAAATTGACAAATCAAAAAAAATGTTTTACAATATAGGCTGGTGTACGGGGAACCGTAAAAAAGCTTTAGAAAGGATAGGAATATGAACGTATTATTTGCAACATCGGAATGTGCGCCGTTTGTAAAGACAGGCGGTCTGGGCGACGTGGCAGGCTCGCTCCCGCAGGCGTTAAGAGAAAAGAATGTAGACGCAAGAGTGGTGCTTCCGCTTTATAACTGTATCCCCGAAAAGTTCAAAGAGCAGATGAAATACATTGACCATATCTATATCGATATGGCATGGCGCAAGCAGTATTGCGGCATATTTGAGCTTAACTACAACAATTGCATTTATTATTTTATAGATAATAAATTCTATTTCAACGGCGACAAGCCGTATGATTTTATCCATCTTGACTGCGAGAAGTTCATATTCTTCTCAAAGGCTGTATTATCAATTCTTCCGACGATAGGCTTCCGTCCGGATGTAATAAACTGTAACGACTGGCAGACGGGCCCCATACCGGTGTTTTTGGACACCTTCCAGGACAATCCGTTTTTCAGGGGCATAAAGACGGTTGTAACCATTCACAACCTTAAATTCCAGGGGCGCTGGGATTTTAAGGGCATAAAGGACGCTATGGGCATTTCGGATTATTATTTCACGCCCGACAAGATGGAGTATTACAAGGACGCCAACCTCTTAAAGGGCGGCATGGTATACGCGAGTAAGATTTCCACGGTGTCGGAAACCTATGCGGGCGAGATTACAACGCCGCATTACGGCGAAGGTCTCGACTCTCTTTTGCGGGCGAGACAGAACGACCTCGTGGGCATTGTAAACGGTATTTCATACGACGAATGGAACCCCGCTAAGGACGGATACATCACAAAGAAGTATACCGCAAGAAACGTAAAGACGGGCAAGGCGGCGAACAAAGCCGAGCTGCAGCGTGAAATGGGACTTCCGGAGGATCCGGAAAAGATGGTTATAGGTATCGTGTCGCGTCTTACCGACCAGAAAGGGTTTGACCTTATCGCGTATAAGCTCGAGGAGCTTTGCAACGGCGGTTGTCAGATAATAGTTCTCGGCACGGGCGACGAGCAGTATGAAAATCTGTTCAGGCATTATTCATGGAAGTATCCGGATAGGTTTGCGGCGCGAATAACATATTCAAACGAGATGTCACATAAGATATATGCGGGATGCGACGCGTTTTTGATGCCGTCGGCGTTTGAGCCGTGCGGTCTTTCGCAGATTATCTCGATGCACTACGGCACACTTCCCATTGTGCGTGAAACGGGCGGCCTTAAGGACACGGTTATTCCGTACAATCAGTATACGGGCGAGGGCACGGGCTTCTCATTCGCAAACTACAACGCGGATGAAATGCTTAGGTGTATTTGGAGCGCTATGGATGTATACTATAATAATAAGGACGCGTGGTACGGAATGGTTAAGCAGGCTATGGCGGCTGACTATTCATGGAACGTATCGGCGGAGAAGTATATTGACATGTATTGCGAGCTTACGGGTCTTGAACGCCCCAAGGCTGCGGAATTAAAAAAAAAGATGAGGAAGAAGCCGGTTAAGCAGCCGGAAAATCTTCCCGATTTCGCGGAAAAGCTCGCGGCGGACGCGGCGGCGTCGGAGGCGGAGTTTTTAAAGACCGTTGCCGAACCGAAGATTGTGGATGTTCCAAATCCTTATCCGGATGCAAAGAAGCCCGAAAAGAAACCGACCGCAAAGAAAACGCCGGCCAAAAAGACGGCTGCGAAATCGACAAAGGCGGCTACGGCGCAGGCGTCCGAAAGGATTGCCAAGGCGGCGAAGTCAACAACAAGCAAAAAAAAGAAATCATCCATATAGAATTAAATAAGCTTATTTAAATGCCGAAAGGCATCATAAATAACTGTTACTATTCAGCTATGAAGTGATAACTGCGCGTTATTATACCGGTGCTTGCTAAATTAACAAAACCGGACGCGCTTATTCGCAAACACTGTTTGGGCAAAGACCAAACAGTGTTTTGCAGGCTTTAACTTAGTCGGATAGGGAACTGTAAAAATAACCCGGTTTACCGGAATTAAGGAGAGAGTATATTAATGGCAGGAAAAACAACGAAGAAGCTTACTCCGGCGCAGGAAGCGCTAAAGAGCGACATCATCGGAAAGGTCAACAGACATTTCGGTAAGGTTCTCGAAGAGGCCACACCGCATATGATCTATTCCGCATGCGCTCTTACGGTTCGTGACAGAATTATGGAGAAGTGGGCAAAATCACACAGAGAGGTTAAGGAGGAAGGCTCAAAGAAGCTTTACTATCTTTCATTCGAGTTCCTTATGGGACGGCTTCTCTGCACCAACATCCTCAATCTCATGCAGACGGAGGATTATGAGGCGGTATTGGAGGACCTCGGCTACACGTTACCGGAGGTAGCGGAGCTTGAAAACGACGCGGGGCTCGGCAACGGCGGTCTGGGTCGTCTTGCGGCATGCTTCATCGACTCGCTCACAACGCTCGACCTTCCCGCGTACGGCTGCACACTGAGATATGAATACGGTCTTTTCAGGCAGAAGATTGTAGACGGCTATCAGACGGAGCTTCCCGACACATGGCTCGAACACGGTAACGCGTGGGAGGTTGCGCGTCCGGAGGAGGCGGTACAGGTTTCGTTCGGCGGTCAGGTTTACACATACTGGGAGGACGGCCGTATGAAGGTCGGCTATAACAACCAGAGGACCGTTCTCGCGGTGCCGTATGACGTTCCGCTCGTGGGCTATGATTCAAAGATTGTAAATAAGCTCAGACTTTGGGGCGCACAGTCGGCCACGGATTTTAACATGGCGGCATTCAGCGCGGGCAACTATGCAAGAGCGATTGAAGAGAAGGAGCTTGCGGGAGTTATTTCAAAGGTTCTCTATCCGGAGGATAACCACACGGAGGGTAAGGAGCTGAGATTAAAGCAGCAGTATTTCCTTGTATCGTCAACGCTTCAGTGGATTCTTAATGAATTTGAGATGAGAAACGGCGATAACTGGTCGCTCATTCCCGAAAAGGTTGCAATCCACATAAACGATACGCATCCGACAATGGCTATTCCGGAAATGATGAGATTACTCATGGACGAGAAGGGGCTCGGATGGGATGAAGCATGGGAAATATGCACAAAGACCTTCGCGTACACAAACCATACCGTAATGAGCGAGGCGCTCGAAAAGTGGCCGCAGGATATGTTCCGCAAGGTCGTTCCGAGACTTTATATGATTCTCGAAGAGATGAACAGGCGTCTTATGGAGAGAATAGAAGAATTCTATCCGGGCGACAAGGGCAAGCACGACTGGATGGCTATAATCGCCAACGGTCAGGTTTCGATGGCAAACACATGTCTCGCTACGGTATTTGCCGTAAACGGCGTGTCGAAGCTTCATACAGATATTCTTAAAGCGGATATATTTAAGGATTACTACATGATGGATAAGGAGCGTTTCCACGCCATCACAAACGGAATTACCTTCAGAAGGTGGATTGCCAACTGCAACCCCGAGCTTACCAAGCTTATCGACAGCAAGATAGGTAAGGGCTGGTTAAAGGACTCCGAAAAGCTTAAGGGGCTTGCGAAATACGCGAACAACGCGGACTTCCAGAAGAAGTTCGAGGCAATCAAGCGCACGAATAAACAGGTTGTCGCCGATTATATCGAAAAGCATAACGGAGTAAAGGTTAATCCGGACTCAATCTTTGATATTCAGTGTAAGAGACTTCACGAGTACAAGAGGCAGATGATGAACGTTCTCCACATACTCGCCGAGTACAACAGAATTCTCTCCGACAAGGATTACGCGGAAAACTACTATCCCAAGACATATATATTCGGCGCGAAAGCGGCTCCGGGCTATAAGAGAGCGAAGCTTATTATCAAGCTTATAAACTCCGTGGGCGAATTAATAAACAACGACTCACGCATAAATGATAAGATCAAGGTTATATTTATAGAGAACTACGGCGTATCCATAGCGGAAAAGCTTGTTACGGCCGCCGATGTTTCCGAACAGATCTCAACGGCCGGCAAGGAAGCGTCGGGCACGGGCAATATGAAGTTCATGCTTAACGGCGCTGTTACAATCGGCACAATGGACGGCGCGAACGTAGAGATGTATGAGCAGGTAGGCGAGGATAATATCTATATCTTCGGCTTGCGCTCCGAGGAGGTTGACGCGAGAATTAAGATTATGGGCAATGACGAGGTCAAGCAGATTTACGCCACAAACGCGGCGCTGCGCGGCGCGCTCGAAATGCTCATTAACGGGTCAATTGTTCCGGATACGAACCTGTTCATGGATTTGTACAACACTCTTGTGTTCGGCGACTACGGCCAGGCCGACACCTATATGGTACTCCGTGACTTTGAGAGCTATATGCAGACCTCGGAGCAGATTTCAAAGGATTACCGGGACAGAAAGACATTCATAGCCAAGCAGATTATGAACACGGCTATGTCGGGCTTCTTCTCATCGGACCGCACAATAAAGG
Organism: uncultured Clostridia bacterium; assembly: GCA_947628515.1. Lineage (GTDB taxonomy): Bacteria > Bacillota > Clostridia > UBA1381 > UBA1381 > Ornithomonoglobus. The sequence goes on from CANRAG010000005.1 coordinate 23,564, forward strand.
AATACAACGAGAAGATTTGGCATCTTGAAGCGTTAAAGTAATCACATAAAAAATCACGAAAAAATCCCTCCGATACGGGGATTTTTTTGTGATGATAAATGGAGGACAGAATGGATATAGAACACAATTCAAGGCAGGAGTTTTTTCGCGACCCGTACGGAGCGGTTACCTTCAATACGGAGGTGCGGTTTCGTCTAACGGTTCATGGCGCCGGTATTCCGCGCTCGGTAAAGCTTGTTTACAAGCGCGACGGCGGCGAGGATAAATATGTGGATATGCCGTATGTATTCTCGGTTTTTGAAAGCAGCGTTTACGAAAGATCGGTAAAAATGCCTGATGAGGCGGGGCTTGTATGGTACTATTTTGAGATAGCCACCGATTTGGGCATAGTTTATTACGGAAACAACCCCGAAAATCTCGGCGGCAAGGGCGAAATAAGCTTTCAGCCGCCGTCACATTCGTTCCAGGTGACAGTGTACAGCGACGAGTATAAGACGCCGGATTGGTTTAAGGACGGCATTGCCTATCAAATATTCCCCGACCGTTTCTGTAACGGCAACGAGGACGGGGCGTTTCTCGGCGACAGGACGGATATAATAAAAAGGAACTGGGGCGAACAGCCGTTTTATAAGGCAGAGCAGTTCGGCGGCGAATACAAGTCAAACGATTTTTTTGGCGGCAACCTAAAGGGTATAATAAAGAAGCTGCCGTATCTGGAGGAGCTGGGAATAACGGTTCTTTATCTTAATCCGATATTTAAAGCGGCGTCAAACCATAAGTATGACACCGGCAGCTATGAGGAGATAGACCCGATGTTCGGCGATGAGGAGACATTTTCCGAGCTGTGCCGCGAGGCTAAAAAACGCGGAATAAGAATAATTCTTGACGGCGTGTTCAATCATACGGGCGATGACAGCATGTATTTTAACAAATACGGTAACTATGACAGCGTGGGCGCGTTCCAGTCAAAGAAATCGCCGTATTACACATGGTATCGCTTCATGGATTTCCCGAACGTATACGAATCGTGGTGGGGAATGACAACCCTCCCGCAGATTGAGGAGCACAGCGAGGCGCTAAGGGAATATCTCCTGTCGGGGAAGGACGCCATTGTGAAAAAATGGATACGTCTCGGCGCGTCGGGCTGGAGACTTGACGTTGTGGATGAGCTTCCGGACTTCTTCGTTAAGGAGCTGCGAAAGGGCGTAAAGGAGGTCGATCCGGAGGCGGTTATCATAGGCGAGGTCTGGGAGGACGCGTCCAATAAGGTCGCGTACGGGCAGCGGCGCGAATATTTCTGCGGCGACGAGCTGGATTCGGTTATGAACTATCCGCTTCGAAGCGCGCTGATTGACTTCGTGCTTTGCAGGATTGACGCCTACGAGTTTAACAGAAGAATAATGAGCCTGAAGGAGAACTATCCCGCGCCGGCGTTCTATTCGCTTCTCAATATAATTTCATCCCATGACGTTGAAAGACTGGTTACGCTTATGGGCGGGGTTCCGGACCGTCATGCCGTAGACCGCGAGCACCAGGCGCATTTTAAGCTTGACGGCTACACTCTTGATGTTGCTAAAAAGCGCGCGAAGCTGGTTTACGGTATGGTGATGATGATGCCCGGCGTTCCGTGCATATTCTATGGCGACGAGCTTGGCATGCAGGGCTACGGCGATCCGTTCTGCCGCGCGTGCTTCCCGTGGGACAATATGGATGAGGTTGATCCGGGCGCGGAAATGCGCGAGTGGATAAAGAAGCTTGCGGCGCTAAGAAAATCCTCAAAGGCGCTGAGCACGGGCGAGTTTAACTATGTGTACAGAATAGGTCATGTCTACGCGTTTATAAGACAGGATGCGAAGGATAAGTTTGTAATCCTGATAAACTGCGGCGGCGAGCACAGGGACGCACGCCTTGACGCGGCGCGCTACGGCATAACGAGGCTTGAAACCCTGTTCGGAACGGACGAGGAAAGAATGACCTATGAGTCTGCCGACGGCATATTCTATATGAAGGCTCAGCCGTATTCGATGGTCGTGTTCAAGGCATAAATCAGGCGGGCGGAATACTTCGGTTTGGGTATCGAACGAAGAAGGCTTCTAAAAAATAAACAAAAATGTCTGTTTTTTATCTTGTAAACTTGTTAAAAATATTGTAATATAATAGATAATAGGGAAATAGTCAGAAACCATTTATTCTGATAAATACAGGTAAAGGAGAGATTATTATGAACAAGAAAATCGTGTCGGTATTCGCGTCGGCGGTTCTTGCAATTCAGGCGGCGGCAATGCCGATTATAGCAAATGCCGAGGCGCATGCGACATATGTAACGGATTCGGATTTTATGGACTGCGCGGTAGGCGGCGCGGTAGGCAAGCCGTTATACGGCATGGGTATTATTATGGACGGTTCGCCGTGGCTCTCGAAGGGTTCGGCAAGCGAGCACTATCAGACATTCTACCATGATGATGAGAACGATGTAAACTACTGCAATATGTATTCAAACAGCGACAAGACTCCGGGCGACGGAGCGGGTTCGATGTATATGTACCAGAGAGACACAACCTCGAATTTCTCTCAGACCTTCGGTTATTGTCAGTTTGATATAAGAATGAATTCGGGTAAGTTTAATCTTATGTACGGTTCATTCTCGGATCCTACGTCAAACACAAACTATGTGGCGAACACTCTTACATTTGACAGCTCAAGCATAACGGCAAACGACGGTTCGCGTCAGGTCAGCCTTGCTTCGATAAAGAGCGGTCAGTGGTACACCGTAAAGATTATGGTTGATAACGTGCTCCAGTCATCGAGCATTTCGGTAACGGATAAGAAAACGGGCAAGGTTATCGGTATGCTTGAAGACGCGGCATATCAGCAGGATCAGTGTACAAAGGTTTGTATCTGGTGCTTCGGCTATATAAGAGGTAATGCGTATGACTATGACCTCACGGGCGTAACAATCGCAAAAACAGACGGAAAAACAAATCCGTATTCAGTAAACTAATCTCATAATTTTATTAAAATTTCATGCCGGAGACTCAAAAAGTCTCCGGCAAATGTCGTTTATATAAGGAAAACACAGATAACAGCTACAAGATGTTGACGGGTGCTTTTTTGATTAATACAACATATGGAGCTCTGTTCGCCGCTAAAAAAAATGCACAAATTTCAATAAAATTTTACTTGAAATTCGGCACCGGATAGTGTATAATGAATATATGGTATGATTTAATATAAATAAAGTTATGCAAAAACCGGACAAGATGCGAGGGGAGAGGACTTTATGCGTCAAGAAAAGGTTTTTTCACATAACCCGTGCAACACAGAAGAAAACAATAACGATTTCAGGCGTCTTGTTCTGGACGATACCGATATTGTAAAACCAATCCTAAAGGAGAGGCTTTTAAGGGACTATATGTTCGGTAGGGGCGACTGTGAAGAGGCGTTTAAGCTGTTTTGCAACGCGTTTTCCGTAAAGAGCGACGCGCCGGTGTGCGTGGCTGTGGCCAAGCCTAAGGATGCAAACTCATATGACGAGCTTGTATATATAATAAATGCAATCGAGAAGTATTTCGGCGATATTGTAATCTGCACATCGATATTTGATTGCGTTCTGGTTATCATAGGTGAAAAAGAAGCGGATAATACGGAACAGATTTTACTGACGGTTACCGATTTCGTCAAAACAAATTATAAAATAGATTTGTTTTCCGTATACAGTAACGTTGTTCCGATTTGTGACATACCGGAGGTGTTCGCGCGGCTTAAGGGCTGCACGGAATATCTGTTTTATCACGAGTCGGCAGGGGTGATATGTGAAAATCTTATTAGAACAGGCTCTGATTCGAATGTTCTTGCGCCAAAATATATCGGAATTGAGAATGCGGTAAAGAGCGGCAATGAACAAAAGACAGAGATTCTGCTAAGTGAATTTTTCAATACATTGGAGCGGGATGCGCCTCCTCCGGCGGTGGCAAAGACATACTGTTTGGGATTATATGTATGTATTATACGCTGCTGCGAGGCCGAAAAGATGGACATATATATGCGCGGCATCGTATCCATTCAGGAAGGCAAAAGCTTCAGGCAGATAAAGAATTTTATAATCACACAAGCTATGGAGATAGTACATAACAACACTCCCAAAGGCGTTGCCGTCTATAGCTCACTCATAAAGGACACCATGCGGATTATCGATGAAAATATAGGTAACGAAAGACTTTCCCTGCGTTGGATTGCCGGAAGCATTCTCTATACCAATGTTGACTACTTAGGCAAGGTATTCAAAAAGGAAACGGGAATGAATTTTTCGCATTACGTTATGGAAAAACGCATGGAGCTTGCCAAAGACCTTATAATGGGCGGCAAGAAGGACAGAATATACGAGGTCGCGGAAAAGGTGGGGTACGGCTCGAATTCGCAGTATTTCAGCCAGGTGTTCAAAAAATACACGGGTATTTCTCCTCTGGAGTACAAGGAGATAACGAGACTGTCCCCGACAAAACAAAACAATAAACGAATCTGATAGGGAGAGATTTAAAACACACCCTTTTAACGGGAGCAATCCCGCATATAAAAATTATATGGAGGTATTATAATGAGTAAAAAAATCAAATCACTCATCAGTGCTTTAATGGCGGGCGCGATGTTTATAACATCGGCAGGGCTTGTGGCATTGGCGGATGATCCTGTAGAAACGACTATAGGTGAAGACGGCTCCGCCGTGACCGCCACGGAAGTTCCCGAAACCGCCGGAGGCGCGGATGTGGACGAGAACGAGAAGGACGCGGAGGTAGTGGCTGACATCGAGGCAGAGGCGACAGAGGCCGCGCAGGCTACCGAGGCTCCGGCTGTAAACAGTTATGATAATGACGAGTATTATCAGAACGCTCTTAAGGTCGTTACGGCGCTCGGAATTATCGAGGGTTACGAGGACGGCTCTGTAAAGCCCGAATCAACGGTAACAAGAGCGGAGATGGCGACAATAGTGCTCAGAATGCTCGCGCAGGCAAACGCGTCAAAGTACCAGAACGTGTTCACCGACCTGACGTCGGACCACTGGGCTGCGGACACTATTCAGACGGCTGTTGAGCTAGGTATTCTTGACGGTATGGGCGACGGAACATTTGTTCCCGACGGCAACGTTAAGTATGAGCAGGTTATCAAGATGATTGTGTGCGCCATGAATTACGGCACGGACGCCGAGAATGCGGGCGGTTATCCGCAGGGATATATCTCGGTCGGCGGAACAACTCTTAAGCTTCTCACAAGCGTTAAGGGTAAGGTTGACGAGGATATGACAAGAGGAGAGGTTATAAAGACCGTTTATAACGCGCTTCTCGGCTCATACAGAGAAATAACGGATTTCAAGAACGGGCTTCCGGTTTATACCGCAAACGATACGCTCGGCGTGGCTAAGTTTGATATGTACGAGGAAGAGGGCGTTCTTACAACGACTCAGAATGTTACAATCACATCCGGTACAGAGACCAAGGATGGCGTGATTACAATTGAAGGTATCGACTATAAGTGTGACTTTAATGTGGATGAGTATCTTGCCACAAAGGTTAAGTTCTACTACATAGACGATAAGAGTGACGATAACAAGGTTATCGCAATGTTCTCGATGGGCAAGTCAACAGACTATACATTTGACGCGGACATGATTGAATCAATCAACACCGCAGAAGGCTCAATGAAGGTGTATAAGTCGGAGACTTCAAACTCAACGACAAATTATAAGATAAACAACATTTCGGTTGTTTATAACGGCGAGCTTCTTGCGCGCGCGGATGTAGAGGGCTCGTTTGACGAGTTTATTACTCCGCATGTGGGCGAAGTGAAAATCGTAGATTACGACAACGACGGCGTATATGACATTATGTTCGTTGATAAATACGAAACCATGCTCGTAACCAACGCGACCACGGAAAAGCTTACAGGTAAGATTGCCGGCGTTAATACAACATTAGAGTATGACCTTGACGACAAGGATTATACAATAACGGTATCAAAAAACGGCAACGACGCGTCGGTTAAGAACCTCAAGAAGAATGACGTTGCTTCAATCAAGAGAAATGTTTCAAGCACAAAGATGGATATAGTTGTAACGGGCGAGACCGTAACGGGCGAGATCACAAGCATCGGCGAGGATGACGGCGATACGACGATTACGGTTAACGGTCAGGTTTATAAGGTTGACTCCAACGCCGTTGCGGATGTAAGAACCGGTCTTTCGGGACAGTTCTTCCTCGATAAGTTTGACAGAGTGGGCTACATAAATTCAGACGGCATAGGTTCAGAGTCGTATGCTGTAATTACAAAGGCGTTCTATAACGACGAGAACGAGCTCGTAATCAGACTCTTTACCGAGGAGGGCACAGAGATTGAGGCTAAGCCGTCAGGCTCAATGAACTATTGGGCGCCGGGCGCAAAGACAAACACCAAGGGACCGTCAGAGGATACTCTTTACGGCGACCTTAGCAAGGACAGCAACTTTATCCAGGTAAGCGGCAATCCTGTTAAGCTTTGTAAATACACATTAAACAGCTCAGGCGAGCTTTCAAAGCTTTATGTAGCTGTAAGTACAATGGATATTGACACATCGGAATATAATGACGCGCTCGTAATCTACGAGAGAGAGGACTCAACATCCACTACCGGAAGGAGAGCGGATATGAGAAACGTTGCCGCTGTCGGCGGTACGCTTAACGGTTATACAATTAACGACGGTATTGTGGGCTTTATAGTTCCTGACGCTGCGGAGGACAGAGGAAGCGGCGCAAACTATTCAACAAGTCAGATAACAAGCTCGCGCTATAAGTCATACGACGGCGGCGTTGATATTAACTTCGCAATCGGCGGCTTCACAGTGGGCAGCACAAAGAGCGCGCAGGTTCTTGTGGAATTCTCGACAAGCGCTACATCAATGTGGGAAATCAGCGAGCTTGATACGGCGTCAATCAGACCGGGTATGCTTGTTTCAAAGCTTAACGAATCTGTTGACGACGAGGGCGAGACAGTCTATGAAATAAAGGGCTATCAGAACGGCTCGGAGGTTTCATACATGACGACGGATACCACCAGTGTCTATAAGTTCACGGGTTGGGATGACAGCCGTTACGCCGGTACGCTGTTGTTTGACGCTACGGGCACAAAGGTTGACACATCGCTTACGTCGGTGCTTAAGCCCGGCGACATGATTTCAATCGCCGCAAGCGGTAATGACGCGCGTTCAATCGTTATAATGGCGGCGGCGGAGGACGTTGCCAAGATGGCGGTAACGGGCACGGCTGCCGGTCTTGTGCAGACGCCTACGGGTTCGAGCGCTAAGGGTTCTTCAACGCGTCAGTCATACTACATGGGCTTTGCTTCAACGGTTGATATTGACGATACGGCGTTCATAGGTATCAGAAACTATGCGGGCGACGCAGAGGGCGCTGTTACTTATGATTCAAGTCAGGTATTCTCGCTTGTAACGCTAACGGTTGACGAAAGCGGTAGAATTACAAATACAAAGCTTGATAAGAACGGCGGTATCGAGCCTTCGGAAATTTACAACTGGGGCGACGATGCTAACACATTCGATTACATTATCTGTTCATCGCTCAAGGGCGGCATGAGCAACGCGTATGTAATCCGTGTTGAAATCGATAGAGAATAATTAAATGGAGAGAGTATATTGGGGATTCATAGGAGTCCCCAATATATATGACTATTATAGGAGGATAATAATGGCTAACAGTTTAAAGAAATTTATCGCTGTTTTGTCAGCATCCGCTATTGTTGCTTCACTTGCTCCAATGGCATTTGCCGAGGGCGAAGATGTTGAGAATGTTGAAGAAACGACGGCGGAGGATATTGTCGCAGAGAATGAGCCGGATGCGGAGCCGGTTGAAGTTGACGACACGAGCCTTGAGACTGCGGATGCGAAGGTTGTTTTCAATGAGGATTACACAGTGGACGGAGCTTCGGAATCCTCGTGGGAAGTCGGCGGCAATACAGAAGCAAGCATTACCGGGGACGGATTACAGCTTAAAAATACAAGTACGGGCGGTCAAAGATATTCGGGCATTACAGAACTCTCTGTATCGGGAAGCTCGGCGGTTGAATATGACGTTAAAGCGTACGCCAACACCAATTCGACATATTTATGGATAGGCGGCGTACCGAGCAAGGTCGATGCCTCACCTACAGCGGTGTCATGCATAGAAATCAAACCGGGAGCGGCAACAGGTGCTGTAAACGGCACAGAATTTACAATTCCGGCGACAAGCAGCACTACGCCGTGGCTCCATATTGTGCAGATTATAAATTCGGAATCAAAGGAAGTTATTACCACAATTACATCGGAGAATGGCGATGAGCTTTATAATGGCTCAAACGAGTATGTAGCGGCGGCTGCGGTATTTACGGCGTTTGGAGTTTCGATAGGCAGAAACAACGCAAGTGTTACATATAAGAATATAAAGATTTCACAAATTGAAGCTCCGGTTATATCCGTTGAGGACGTAAGCAGAATAGAAGTGGGAACATCGGCAAAGGTTGCAGAGGTAACGGGAGCGACAGAAATTCGGGTGGAGCTTTCGGATGAGAGCAATTTCAGCTACACTATTGAAGATAATGTTGTTACGGTGGAAGCGAAAGCGGACGCTGCTACCGGCGCGACAACAAGCGTTACCATTATCGCAGTTGGTGATGTAACCGTAAGCAAGACTTTAGAGGTTTCCGCTCTCACGGCAAAGGAGATTGTCGAGTCGGTTGCGGCTGCAATTGAGCCGTCAGGTTCTTTGATTACAAAGCAGGAGGACGGCACATATGTTGCTCTGGGCAACTTTACAGTTCCTACAGCGGACGGCGCGGCGATAATCACATGGGAATCGGATAACGCAAACGTTAAGATTAACGCGTCGGGCGGCGTAAATGTAGGTACCGATATTGAAGGAACCGTAACGCTGACCGCTACGGTTGAATACAATGGCGAGACAGCGACAAGAGATATTGTAATAAATATCCCGTCAGATAAGGTATATTATGACGAAAGCTTCGACGACTTTGAGGCGGGAACGCTTGTTGACCTCAGCAAATCGTCAAACACGGCATACAAGGATTCAAACGGTATGACCTTTGCATGCGGCAGCCGTGACATGGATACAGCGGTGACAGGCGCCTCAATAGTCTCAATACCGGGAACAACGGATAAGTACCTTACATTAAAGCAGACAAAGTACACAGGTCAGGGCAGACAGCCCAAGGTAAATCTTTTAAGAACAGGCGAAGCGACCTTTAACAAGAGTATAACGATTTCGGCCGATATAATGTTCTCAACATCGGATGCGGCAAATCAGCTTTTGTTTATTGACGCAAGCTCAAAGCAGATAAAGATACCGGCTCCGGAGACGGCGTATCTCGGCAAGTGGCTGCACTATGATATTACGCAGGGTTCGGGCGGCACATTAATTATGGTAACGGATACTGACGGCAAAGGTATTGATTATATCGTGTCGAGCGATACCATAAGCAATGTTGCTCAAATGGCGATAGACGACGTTACGGTTACGGAAATAGCTGTAAATAATCTTAAGATTTCCGATGTAAATATGACTATCCCGCCCAAGAGCATTGTTGAGGCCGGCAAGCACAAGCTTGAAATTACAGACCTTGCGAAGAAGAACGATGTGTATACGGCGGACACAGATTTCACACTTCCCGCCGCTCCGACGGGCGTAAAGGTTTCATGGGCTGTTATGCAGAAGCCGAAGTCGGAAAGTAAGTGGGTGGATTCATCATTAATCAGTATCGCGGGAACTGCGGCTACGATAAATCCGACAAGCGATGTTGACGATCTCGATGTAAAGCTTGTTGCTACAATCACGGCGGGCGATGCTTCGGATACGAAGGAATTTGCAATCGACCTGCCCAATCCGATGGATGAAATAACAGGCTTTATCTCGGCGGCAATACCGGTTGTAAATACGACGGATACGGACGCCAAGGGTAATACAATTACATTTGACCTTTCCAAAGACGCGGTTTTGAAATATGACCTTGCGCTTCCGATAAAGAGCAAGACATATAAGAATACAACAATAGCATGGACTTCATCGGACGAGTCAAAGATTGCAATCGCGGAGGACGGAACCGCTAAGATAATGACGTCGGATCTTGATATTCATGACGTAACGCTTACAGCGGTTGTGACATATAAGAAGGGTAATATAACATATTCAAGCGAACCGCAGAAGTTCGATATAAAGATGGGCTACACGTCAGAGGACGTGGCTTCAGAAGATGCTACGCTCGGTAAGTACAAGGTTCGTTTCGACGCGGCATATGACGCGAACTTCACAGCAATACCTTCGACCACAACAAGCAGTATCACATTCCCCGAAAAGGGTTACTTCGGTTCAAGCTTCACATGGAATTCAAGCGTACCGACGGTTATCTCAAATCAGGGTAAGTATACAAGACCGTCAACCACAAAGTCGGTAGTGCTCACCGTTTCAATCGAAGCGGGCAGCGCGAAGGAAAGCAAGCAGTTTAATGTGACCGTTCCCGGTTCAGCCGGTTCATCCGGCGGCGGTGGCGGCGGTGGCGGTGGTTCCGTATCATCATCGGGCACCGTTTCAAGACCGAACAGCACGGGCTCAATCTCGACAAGCACTACAACGGCGGTACAGGGTTCAACCGCCACAAACGGCGCTGATATAGTTGATAAGCTTCTTGAGGAGAAGGAGCAGGCTAATGACATGTTTGCGGATGTTAAGGACGCGGCATGGGCAAGAACCGAGATTAACGGTCTTGCGAAAGCGGGTATCATAAACGGTATCTCAGACACGCAGTTCGCTCCGAACGCTACAGTTACAAGAGCGGAATTTGCCAAGATGCTTATGGGCGCGTTCGGACTTTCGTCCGCGTCGTATACGACATCGAGCTTTGGCGACGTTGCGACGGATGCATGGTACTTCCAGGATGTTGAAACAGCATACAACCTCGGCATCATAAACGGTGTGGAGGATGGCGTATTCGCTCCGGATGCTCTTATCACAAGACAGGATATGGCTGTAATGGTAACAAGAGCTGCCGATACGGCGGGTAAGACGATAGCGGAGGTTAACGCGGGTATTGCGTTTGCTGACGCGGGACTTATAGGCAGCTACGCACAGACTTCGGTTGACAGGCTTGTTAAGGCGGGCATCATTAACGGTGTATCCGATACGAGCTTCGCACCGCTCGATAACGCTACAAGAGCGCAGGCGGCCAAGATTTTGTATAACTTCTTATAATACCTATAAAAAAATATTGCCGGAGGATTTCCTCCGGCAATGTTTTTATTTATTTAAGTCTGTCATCGGAATATCTCGAATTGGAGTTCTTTGCGCTTGTTCTGTGCCGTTCCGTGTTTCTCGATATACGATCCTTGCCGGTTATCATCCGGCTCTCCTCCGACTCCCTGCGCTGTTTAAGCTGCTGCAGGCGCTTCTTTCGTTCTCTGCGTCTCTTTTTCGACCGCGCTATAAGCGCTATTATTATTACAAGTATTGCCGGTATAAACACCAACGGGTTTGTTATGATATCCAAAACGATGTAGAATACATGCTTAAAAATATCCTGCTCGACGCCGTTTGCCGCTATAAGGTTTGCCTTTCCGATTTCCGTATCGTGATACATATACGATATTGTTCCCAGAACCTGTCCTTTTTCAATGGGCGCGGTAAGCTCCGGTAAGCTTATTACCGGCTCAACCTCGGCGCTTATATCGTTCCCTATCGGAACCAGCGCGTTTACATCCGTATCGACCGTAAGCGATACCCGCTTGTCCTTTTTGGCCTCTTTTACCTTTGAGTCCCATACGATACTGCCTGTCTTTGCGAGCACGCCCGCCTCATAGTTGTTAAAGCCGAAATCAAAAAGATTTTTTGATACTATATATGAGTAAGCGTTCTCTTTTACATCCAAATCGTCACATTTGAGAACAACCGTAAGCAAGTCCAAATCCTTGTATTCCGCCGAAGCGACCAGACAGTGGCCGGCGGCTTCGGTTGTGCCGGTTTTAATTCCCGTACAGGGCTTGTACAGATAGTATGACGAGCGCGATGTGCTCAGAAACAGGTTTGTTGACGGCAAATCGCGGTTCAGTCCGTATTTATTGGTGGGGTCTATGTGGTATATGGGCTGCTTTACTATGTTGCGGAATTCCTCGTTCTTCATGCAATACAGAGCGAGGGTTGCGAGGTCCGCCGCTGTTGTGTAATGGTTTTCATCCTGTATTCCGCAGGGGTTGGCAAAGTGGGTGTTTGTCATTCCAAGCTCCTGCGCTTTGGCGTTCATCATATCAACAAACGCGCTCATCGACCCGCCCACATGCACCGCGATAACGTTGGCGGAGTCGTTTGCGCTGTAGATGAGCATACTGTATACAAGATCCTTCATCGTAAGCTCCTCGCCGATAAGTATGCCCATGTGCGAGTCCTCAAGCGTTATCGACTGAAGCGCTTCATAGGTTGCCGTGGTGGTGTCGCCCATCTTTCCGCTCTCAAGCGCGAGAATGGCGGTCATCATCTTTGTTGTGCTTGCCGGATACAGTTTTTCATCGGTATTTTTTCCGTATATAAGCCGTCCCGAATTCATGTCCATAAGCAGTGCCGCTTCGGCATGTTCTGTATCGGGCGCCGTAAGCTCGGGATTTTCCATGTACACTCCGGTTCCCGCTTCGGGCGCGGCAGCCCCTTCGGTCGCCTGCGTGGCCGTCTCGCCGCCTTCCGTGGGTTCAGGCTCCGCCAATGCCGCGGACGAAACCCCGACGGCTACCACTGCGGCGCTCAAAAGGGATATTAACTTTTTTATGTCAGGCATACTTTTTCCTCCGTTTATAATATACAAAAATATCAAAATATCACTTATCATATATTATACAGAAAGTATACGGAAAATGCAATAGAAATATAATGAAAAATTTTAAAATTTTTATAAAAAACTATGGAAATTTCATGGCAATACTGCTATAATTATAATGGATAGTAATAATTACAGCGATTGAGATTAACATATTGCAACAAACAGCCGGAATAATTTTTGTTTAAGTCCGGTTTTGCGGAAGGAGTCAATGAGTGCGGACATGAAGATATTGGTAGTAGAAGATGAAAAGCTCTTGGTAAAGGGTATAAAATTTAATCTTGAACAGGACGGTTATCAGGTCGTAACGGCGTCTGACGGCGAGGAGGCAATAGAGCTTGCGCATGATGAGAGTATTGATTTGATTTTGCTCGATCTCATGCTTCCTAAGGTTGACGGATTTACGGCATGCCGTACAATACGCGGCTTTTCGAATGTGCCCATTATAATGCTTACGGCAAAGAGCGAGGATATAGACAAGATTTTGGGACTTGAATACGGCGCGGATGATTATATAACCAAACCGTTTAACATACGCGAGGTGACGGCGCGCATAAAGGCGATACTGCGCCGTGTAAATCCCACGCCGAAGGGCGACAGCAGCAAGGTGATGGTATCGGGAGAAATAACGCTCGACTACAACTTCCGCCGCGCGAAGGTCGGCGAAAGAGCGGTGGAGCTTACGAGCAAGGAATTTGATTTGCTGGAGCTGTTTATAAAGAACCCGGACAGGGTGTATACGCGCGAGCAGCTTCTCGATATATTGTGGGGCATAGGCTATCCGAGCGAGGAGCGCACTATAGATGTTCATATGCGGCGGCTCAGAGAAAAGATTGAGGACAACCCGGCGGAGCCGAAATATCTTAAAACAAAATGGGGTGTTGGATATTATTATAAGGAGAGTTGACCGGCTTAAGCGGGTATTAAACAAATTTCCGGTTGCCCTTCTTAAGCGGGGGGTTTATTCGGGTACGCATAATATACGCTTCGTGATGGTTGTGACATATATAGCCGTAACTCTGCTCACGCTCATACTTATGTGCGTGTATATTATAGGTATATTATCGGACAATCTGTATTCGGAAGAGACCATAATGCTGTATTCAAAGGCGAATATAATATCGCAGTCATCGTCAAACGTATGGGATATGAGCGATGAAAACGTAATGAGCCTGCGCGTGCAGGATATTACGCAGCGCCTTCTGGCCGGAACCAATATCCGCGGCGTTGTAACGAACAGCTCGTATACCGTATTATATGACAATAACAGCGAAGCGGATATGGTAAACAAGGTGTTTATGCGTGATGTGCTTAAACGCGCTTTGGACGGCGAGCAGGCGGATTCCTCATTTAACGCGGACAGCGGCAAAACAATAACCGTTTCCGTGCCTATTGAATACGAAAATGAGATCGTGGGCGGAGTGTATCTCGCCGAGAATGTTTCGTCCATAAGCGAGACGATAGACACAATACGCGCAAGCCTTATAGTATTCAGCCTGCTTATAATTTTTGTTATATGCATAATGAGCGTGGGCGCGAGCTATATAATCACACAGCCCATTACGGAGTTTATAGAAATCGCGAAGGCAATATCAAAGGGCGACTTCAGCCGCCGCGCCGCGGTCAAGGGCATGAGTGAGATTGCGCAGATGGGCGAGGCGTTAAACTTCATGTGCGACGAGCTGAACGCGCTTGACGAAAAACGAAAGAATTTCGTATCGGATGTTTCGCATGAGCTCAAGACGCCCATGGCGGGAATAAAGCTTCTGTGCGACAGCCTTGTCGAGGCGGATAATCCCGATATGGCTACCATTCGCGAATTCCTTACGGACATGTCCGAGGAAATAGACAGACTTACAAGGCTCATAAACAGATTGCTGACGTTAAGCCGCCTTGACGCGGGGAATAAGCTTAACATAAGCGAGGTCGATATAACCGCGCTGTGCGCAGGGGTTGTAAGGGGTCTTAATAAAATCGCGAGCGAAAAAAATATAGAATTGACATTTACCTCCGACAGTGCCGGAGAGCGTCATATACTGGCCGATTACGACAAAATCTACGAATCTGTGTATAATATAATAGAGAACGGAATTAAATATACCCGGGAGGGCGGAGTTGTGAGCGCACATGTAAGCTATTCTGAGAACGAGTGCGTAATAGCGGTGGAGGACAATGGCCCCGGTATTCCCGATTCGGAAAAGACAAAGGTATTTGACCGTTTCTACCGTCTTGACGATTCGCGGGCGCGGGACACGGGCGGAACCGGACTCGGGCTTGCAATCACAAAGGAGGCAATACTTCTCCATAACGGATCTATCGAGGTGGTTGACGCGCCGGAGGGAGGAAGCAGATTTATAATTCATCTGCCGGCGCGGGATGTATCATTCGGAAAGGAGGGGGTAGTCAGTCCATGAAGCATAAAAGGTTGATAACGGCAATTGCCGTGCCGGCGTTAATTATTATCGCCGCTGTAATTGCCGCTATATGTTTTATAAACTATGATATGTCAACAGAAAAAATGACGGTTGATTTATATTTTATGAATGAGGACGGAACGGGAATTGTTTCCGAACCGCATGATATAAGGTATAGGGATAGTAATGAGCTTATACAGAATACGATAAAAAAACTCATGGCGGGCCCGTCAAGCTCCAAAAGGGGCGATGTGATACCTGACGGCACGGATGTGCAGAGCCTGCGCGCCGGCACGGACGCGAGCCTTATAATAGATTTCTCCGGTGAGTTTATTACCGAGGACAAGTCGAAGAATGTATTGGATACATACGCGGTTGTAAAAACCCTGTGCTCGACCGGATACGTAGCGGTTGTAAAAATTACCGTTAACGGTGCGCCGGTCACGGACAGGGACGGCAATGAGCTTGGGTTCATATCGGCATCCGATATAAATTTGGAAACCGAGACGTATTCAAGCGAGATGCGCGACATTACGCTTTATTTTGCCGACAGCGGCGGTAAGGGACTTGTGAAGGAGAACCGCACAATAAAGATTACCGATCAGCAGCCGGTTGAGCAATATATAATAAACGAGCTTATAAAAGGTCCCGGCAACGGCTCGCTCGAACCGCTACTATCGGATGACACAATCCTGGTGTCGGTGGATATTGAGGACAATATCTGTTATCTCAATTTTAAATCTTCGTTTATAAAAGCGAATACCGGCAGCAGCGACCACGAGAAGCTTGTTATATATTCCATAGTGAACTCTCTTACGGAGATACCCACAATAAGCCGCGTTCAGTTCTATATGGACGGCAAGCGCGTGGAGAATTTCGGAACGGTCCCAATAAAGGACTGCATTTCAAGAAATACCGATATTATGGATGATAAATAATAAACGAAAGGACGACGGGCATATGATTAACAGAATTAATTTCACCATCAATTCAAGGGTGTACACGGTAACGGCGCGGGAGGCTCCGGAATATATCAGAAGTCTTTGCGAGTATGTTAATGAAAAGGTGAATACGGTACTCAAAGAGGGAAATCATGTGATGGGCGAAAAGCCGTTGGTGCTCGCGGCGCTCAATATATGCGACGAGTATTTTAAGGCTCTCGACGCGAGAGAATCAACGGAAAGGGTAACAGAGATAATAGCGGAGAACAAGAGCCTGAAAAAGGAGCTTGAGGAAATCAAAAGCGCCGAGCGGACAAGCGGCGAAAAGGCCGCGGAGCTTGAGGAGGAGCTGGATTTGACAAGGAAGGTTCTTGAGGAAACCGAAGAAAAGGTTAAATTCCTCGAAGGGCAGATAAAGCTAAAGGAAACACAGGTTAAGAAGCAGCGCAGCGAGTTTGCGCTTCGTGAAAAAGAGCTTTTGGACATGCTCGAATCGAAATAATGAAGCGTATGGAGCTGTTATCCCCCGCGGGCGGTATGGCGCAGCTAAAGACCGCCGTGCAGTCCGGAGCGGACGCGGTGTATCTCGGAGCGCCGAGCTTTTCGGCGAGAGCCGGAGCCGGAAATTTCGAGTATGACGAGCTTGCGGAGGCGGTAAGATACTGTCACATCTACGGAGTGAAGGTGCATTGCGCGTTAAATACTCTAATTAAGGAAAGCGAGCTTGCGGCGGCAATAGACGCGGCAAAAAATATTTACCGCTGCGGAGCGGATGCGATTATTGTCCAGGATATAGGACTTGCTGCTCATATCAGAAGGCTTCTGCCGGATATCGAGCTGCACGCAAGCACGCAGATGACTGTCACATCGCTTGAAGGCGTGCGCTATCTTGAAGAACACGGGTTCAGCCGCGTTGTTCTTGCAAGGGAGCTTTCAATGCGGGAAATAGAGGAAATAGTCAGAGGCGCCAAGGCTGAAATCGAGGTTTTCGTACACGGCGCGATATGCATGAGCTATTCGGGACAATGTCTTATGTCAAGTATTCTGGGCGGCAGAAGCGGAAACAGGGGGAGATGCGCGCAGCCGTGCCGGTTGAAATACGAGCTGCAAAGAGACGGAGTAAGCGTCGCCGGCGCGTACGCGCTGAGTCCTAAGGATATGGCGCTTATAAAGCATCTGGACGAGCTTGGACGGATTGGCGTAGCGTCGCTTAAAATCGAAGGACGGTTAAAGAGCGCCGAATATGTAAGCGCGGTTACGGGCATATACCGTAAATATCTTGACATCGCCTATGCGGTAACCGACGCGGACATGACGGAGCTTAAAAACGCGTTTTCGCGTTCGGGCTTCACTGACGGATATTTTACCGGCAGAACCGGACGGAACATGATGGCGCACGACAATCCCGCGAACAATTCGGGGAGCGTCTATACCGCCGCCGCAAAGGAGCGCGCGGCGGGGAGGATAACAAGGCAGATACCGGTTAATATATTCGCCTCGCTTGCAAGGGACGATGTTCTGCGCGTAACGGTATATGATAACGACGGAAACTGCGTGAACACAGAGGGGCGTGTACGCGCAGAAAGCGCTGTAAATAAACCGCTCACACCGGAGCGGCTGTGCGCCCGGCTTTGCAAGCTGGGCGGGACGGCGTTTCGGGCAGAGGATATAAACGTCGAGGTTGACGAGGGGATTACCATTCCGGTTAAGGATATAAACGATGCTCGCCGCCGTTTCTGCGCGGAGCTGGAGGAGCTGCGCGGCAGAAACAAACCGCGCGTTGAAAATAATATTAAGCCTGAATTCGGAAGCGGCGCAAATCCGGATAGACTGTATCTCACAGCCGAGGTCGCGAACGCGGAGCAGGGCTATGCCGTGCTGAAAGAAGGGGGCATAAAGCGTATTTACGCGCCGCAACCGGTGGCGGCTGAACTCCTGTATCATGCGGGGGACGTTGAAATAGTAACCAAAACGGCGGAGATATTCCGACCGGAGCAACCTTGCACGGAAACCGTTTCGGTGTCATCACCCGCGGCGCTGCGTTACTACGGCGGCAAAGCGGCATACGGCGATTTCAGATTGAATGTGTACAACTCGCTCACGGCTGCGGAGTTTGGGGATTTGAAGTGCGTAACTCTGTCACCGGAGCTTAATATGCGCGAAATTGCCGATATTACGGCGCATGCGGGCAAAACGGAAACCGAAATCATAGGCTACGGATACCTTCCGCTTATGATTATGCGCAACTGCCCCGCGCGGGCGCTGGGCTTCTGCGGCGCTAAAGGTGGGTCATACTCTCTTAAAGACAGAAAAGGCATGGAGTTCAGACTTATCTGCGCCGACGTCAAAAGCGGGGACTGCAAGGCGGTTCTTCTTAATTCAAAACCCGTTTTTACGGCGGATATAATGGAGAGTATAGCAAAATTGAAAATTAATTATGTCAGATTGAATTTTACTGTTGAAAATTCCCGACAATGTGGTAAAATAGTAAGTGTGTATAAAGCCGCGGTTTCCGGCGAGCGGGTGAGAGCGCCGGAGGAAAACACCTTTACAAGAGGGCATCTCAAGCGCGGCGTGATTTAGGAGGTATATTTGTGTCTGAGATTATTTTGGCTTCGGCGTCTCCGCGGCGAAAGGAGCTGCTGGGGCAAATGGGACTGGACTTTGAGGTCGTGATTTCGGACGCGGATGAGTCCGGCGTTGACAAAAGCGTGCCGCCGCATATATATGTGCAGGAGCTGGCGCTGCTTAAAGCGGCGGCAAGCGCGAAAAAGGTTATAGATAACCGCGCCGCGGTTGTGATAGCCGCCGATACCATTGTAGTGCTCGACGGCAAAATACTGGGCAAGCCCGCCGACGAGGCGGACGCGTTCGGAATGTTAAGCGCTCTTTCGGGGCGAACTCACAGCGTATATACGGGCTTCTGTGTGCTGCGTATAAGAGACGGAAGAACAGTGTGTAAAAGCGCGCGCACGGATGTGAGGTTTAAAAAGCTCAGCGATGATAGGATAAGCCGTTATATTGACTCCGGCGAGCCTATGGACAAGGCCGGAGCTTACGGAATACAGGGGCTTGGCGCTCTGCTTGTTGAGGGGATCGACGGCGACTATTTTAACGTGGTCGGACTTCCGGTAAGCGCACTGGGAGACATACTTGAAACAGAGTTCGGATTTGAACTTTTGTAGATGAAAATTTATATAGAATCTGCCGGACGGCGGGACCGGCATAAGGAGGAAAACAATGGGATTATTATCTAAGGACGTCGCAATAGATCTCGGCACGGCGAATACGCTTATATATGTTAAAGGTAAGGGTATAGTTGTACGCGAGCCGTCGGTTGTGGCTATTGACAGGTACACCGGCAGAGTTGTCGCGGTAGGTAATGAGGCAAACGAGATGATAGGCCGAACACCGGAGAGCATAATAGCGATAAGACCGATGAAGGACGGCGTTATAGCGGATTTTGATATTACGCAGTCAATGATAAAGCAGTTTATACGAAGGGCGAAGGTTGCCGGCGTTCTTAAGCCGCGCGTTGTGGTATGCATCCCGTCGGGAATAACGGAGGTTGAGCGCCGCGCGGTTGAGGACGCGGTTATACAGGCGGGGGCAAAGGAGGTCGCGCTTATAGAAGAACCGATGGCTGCGGCGATGGGCGCGGGACTTCCCGTAGCCAACGCGACAGGAAGCATGGTTGTGGATATAGGCGGCGGAACGACCGAGGTTGCTGTGATATCAATGGGCGGAATTGTGTCGTCGCAGTCAATAAGAATAGCGGGCGACGCGCTTGACAGCGCTATTGTAAACTACTTAAAAAAGAATATAGGAATAAATATAGGCGATAAAATGGCCGAGGAAATAAAAATCGCGATAGGCTCGGCGTTTGAGGATAATGACGAGGGAATGTTCGACGTGCGCGGCAGGGACGTTTCGACAGGTCTGCCGCGTACGGTTCAGATAAAAGAGACGCAGATACGCGAGGCAATAAAGGAAAATATTGACGAGATGATAGAGTCGGTAAAGATGACGCTGGAGCATACTCCGCCGGAGCTTGCGGCGGACGTCATGGAGCGGGGAATAATGCTTACGGGCGGAGGCGCGCTTATAAAGGGTATAGACAAGCTCATCGCCGAGGTTACGAAAATCCCAACGCATGTCGCGGAATATCCGCTCGACTGTGTCGCAATCGGTACCGGAAAGGCTCTTGATGACATAAAGGCGTTACTGTCAAAGAACAAAGTAAGATAATAACATAAAGGTAAGAATACAATGGACTTTTTTTCTAAAAAATGGAGAGTTGTTCTCATTGCCGCGGCTGTAATAGCGGCTGCGGGCTTTGCGGCAGACCATTTTATAGGATTTAATCCTATAAGCACAGCGGTGAACTTTGTCGCGTCGCCTGTGCAAAGCGGGTTTTCATATATAGCTCATGCCATGGAGGACGCGCGTGACTTCATTTGGGATATGCGCGCGTATAAAGCGGACAATGAGAAGCTGGAGAGCGAGAATATAGAGCTTAAGCGAGCCAACCGTGACTCCGCATCATACCGTGAGGAAAATGAACGGCTTCGCGAGCTTCTGGACCTAAAGACGTCAATGGACGGCAGCTACACGACCGTTGCGGCGCAGGTTATAGCATATTCGGGCGACAACCGGTGCGAAAGAATGGAAATAAACAAGGGCACGCTGTCGGGAATAGCCGTGGGAAACGCGGTCATAACGCCTGACGGTATAGCGGGAAAGGTTACGGAGACAGGGCCTGACTATGCTGTTGTAACAACCATTCTCGACTCATCCTCCGCCATAGGCATAAAGGTGTCGAGAACCGGAGGCAGCGGCCTTGTCGAGGGCGATGAGGAGCTTTCAAAGGATGTTTGGTGCAAGCTGTCATTTATGGATAAGAACACGCCTATTATAGTGGGGGATATTGTCGAAACCTCCGGTACGGGCGGCATCTATCCCGCCGGACTGGTTGTGGGAAGCGTTATGAGCGTTTCCGCAGACAGCACGGGCGCGCTAAACTATGCGGTAATTAATCCGGCGGCAGAGATAGACAAGCTGAGAGAGGTTTTGGTTATTAACGGGACTAAGTGATTATGAGGGTAGTAAAAATTATTGCATGGATATTTAGTATATATATTATCCAGACAGTCTTTGGCGAATTTATAAATATAATGGGGACCGTTCCCGATTTGCTGCTTGCGTTTATATTGATTTTCGCGTTTCACGAATGGAATTATAAAACCGTCGCGTATGTAACTCTGTCTTGCGCGGTGCTTGCAGGATCGTCTGTCGGGCAACAGTTCTCATTGGATGTTTTGGCTATGAGCGCGGCGGCTGTGCTTGTTCACGGCCTGTCCGAACGTGCGCGGTTCATACCGAAGCCGGTGCGGGTGGAGTGCGCTCTTGCCGTTTCGGCGGCGGTCATATCCGCCGCGGGGTATTTTATAATATACAAGTCGATGGGGATCGCGGTCATTACGGGCAGCATTTTACCGCATACGGCATATACGGTGGTATGCGGGTGCATAATGTACCCCATTGTCGTTAAAACACTGTTCCCGAAGCAGAATAAAAAGGTTTTTATTATTTGAAAGGAAATGAATACAAATGCATGGCAGCAAGTACCGTTTTTTGATAATAAAGATAGTAATGCTCTGTATGATAGCGGCTATTGTCGCGCGCCTTTTTAACATGCAGATTATAGACGGCGAGAGCTACCTTAAAAGCGCGTCGGCAAGACTTACGACAAATATTGTGAACAAGGCGCCGAGGGGCGATATCCTTGACCGCTACGGCAATATACTTGTTGGCAACACAACGGGATACTCTGTTACGATGCAGAAAACCACTTCCGATTTACCGGAATTTAATAATATCATTGAGCGGCTTGCGACCATACTAAACGATACCGGAAACAGCTCCTATGACACGCTGCCGGTCAGTATGGAGTACCCGTACCAGTTTATATTCCAGGATAAAAACAATGACGGCAGCACCAATGATGAAAAGCAGGCGTGGTTTGACTCGTGTAAATATACCGGCGAATATCTTAACAGTGACATGACCGCCGAACAGCTGGTTTACACGCTTGCGGGCATATACGGCGTAAACGGAGATATACGCAGCAAGAATACGCGGGGCGCTATAGGCATCCGCTATGACGCTGAGATGAAGGAGTTTTCCTTCTCAAACCCTGTGTCGGTAGCGGAAAACATTAACGTTGACGCGGTTACGCGGATAAAAGAGGCGCAGGACAGCCTTCCGGGTATTACCATAACCGAGGATTATGTCAGAACATATAACTACCCGGGACTTGCGACGCATGTTCTCGGACGGGTGGGAAAGATTTCGGCCGAGGAATATGCCGCAAACTCCGCAAACGGCTACGGCATGAATGATATTATCGGCAAGCAGGGCATTGAGCGCTGGGCGGAAAATTATCTTCGCGGCAAAGACGGTTCGACCGGCACGACCACGAATGTTGACGGCAAGGAGGTCGAAATATCGGCCAAAGTCGATCCGGTTCCGGGCAACTATGTAATGCTCACAATAGACAAGGAAATTCAGGAAACTCTCGAAAAGTCTCTTGAAAACACAATAAAGCTCATAGGCAACGACTGTAACGCGGGCGCGGCGGTGGTTCTTGACGTAAATTCGGGCGACACTCTCGCCATAGGCTCGTATCCGACCTATGACATGTCTAGGTTTGCGGAGGACTATGAGAGTCTTGTTTCAAACGCGGGCAACCCCATGATTAACAGAGCCGTGAGCGGCCTGTACAGTCCGGGCTCAACCTTTAAGCCGTTAACGGCAATAGCCGGAATACAGACAGGAAACCTGAAGCTAAACGAGCGCATATCCTGTACGGGTATTTATACCTTCTATGAAGACTACCAGCCTACCTGCTGGATA
>CANRAG010000006.1 GCA_947628515.1 uncultured Clostridia bacterium
AGCCGAAAATTATTGGGTTTCGGGACTTTATAGAGATGAGCGCTTTAAACATCGTTGTCGAGGTCGGATTGGTGACAGGCGTAACGCCGCAGATCACTCCCACCGGCTCGGCGATAATCTCGTAGTCCTCAAGCTCGTTTTCCGAGATTACGCCGACGGTTTTTTCGTTTTTTATGGAATGGTAAATATACTCGGTAGCGAACATATTCTTTGTTATTTTGTCCTCATATACTCCGCGTCCGGTTTCCTCCACCGCCATTTTTGCAAGCTCCATATGCTTTTCAAGCCCCGCGAGCGTCATTGCCTTTACCACCGCGTCCACCTGCTCCTGGTCCATTTTCAAGAATTCTGTCAGAGCTTTTTGCGCCTTTTCCACATATCCGTCAATCATTGACGGCACATCAACCTTTTCTTCCATTGATTTTTCCTCCATATGCCATATGTTAATTGTACGTTTTATTTGTATTATTGGCATTTTTTCGCGCAAAAATACCGCGCAAACAAAAAGAGCGGCCAAAGCCGCTCACGGTGAATATATTCATTCTTTTATTAATAGATTATACAGCGTGGGCTTAAACCCAAACTCGTCCATGACAGCCCGAACCTCGTCAAGCGCTTTCTTTTTCCCGCTTTCGGGAATATTGGTCTTTACCGCGCGTATCAGAATATTTTTCGGGGTGTGGGACATATCCACAAATTCGAGAAGCTGCGTGCTGTAGCCCTTATACCGCAAAAGATTTCCGCGTATCGCGTCGGTCATAAGCGCGGCGGCCCGCTCCTTCACTATGCCGTAGCGCGTGAGGATGGAAAGCCTGTCGCTTTTCATCTGCCCGTTCAGCTCGTGCTGGCAGCACGGCACGGAAAAATCAGCTCCGCGCCCCAGTTTATCGCGTTGTACAGCGCGAAATCCGTCGCGGTATCGCAGGCGTGCAGGGTTATAACCATATCCGGCTTTTCCTCGCATTTATAGCCGTTTATATCCCCAACCTCGAATTTAAGCCCGTCGTAGCCGTAGCGCCGCGCCGCCTCGTTACATTCGCGTATAACGTCCGCTTTGAGGTCGAGCCCGGTAATATGCGCTTCGACATGCATTATCTCGGTAAGATAATAATATACAATAAATGTCAGATACGACTTTCCGCAGCCGAAATCTATTATATTAATCGACTTGTATTCCCTGTTTTTTATCTCGTCGTTTATAAACTCGATAAAACGGTTTATCTGCCGGTACTTATCGTACATTGTCCGCACAATTCTGCCCTCGGCGGTGAATATGCCCATATCCGCCAACGGCGGCACTATTGTGCCCTCCTCGATTATATACCGCTTCTTTCTGTCCTGCGTTTTCTCCGGAGCGGCGCATATATCAGTCCTTTTCTTCTTATATGATACATGCCCCTTTTTTGACACGAGTACTATATGCTCCACACCGCGCGTCCATATATTAAGCTGCGCAAAATCCGCTGCCGCCGCAGCTATGAACCCGTTAAGCTCCGTGGCTTTCATGTTTTTATGAAACGCCTGTTTTTCGGTAAGCCGCTCCGCGATATAGCCCCTATCCGTTTTCGATACCGTTATCTTTTTATATTCCGCACCCTTTTTGGGTTTGCTCATTGTGAGCTTTATAACTCCCTCGCCAATGGCGGATTTAATAATTTCGTTTATATCCATAACTATTTCACGCAGATTTTATCCTTTATAGCATCAAATTTCTTCTCGCCTATCCCGTTTACGCGCATAAGCTCCTCGACCGTCATAAATTCGCCGTTTTTCTGCCTGAACTCCACAATTCTCTGGGCTGTGGACTCGCCTATCCCGTCAAGTGTCGCAAGCGCGGCAGCATCGGCGGTATTTATGTTTATCCTGCCGTCCGGCTCCGTTTCGATTTCCGGTTCCGTTTCACTCTCCGGCTTCGTATCCGGCCTCTGCGCAGTCTCCGCCTCCGGATTTTCCACTCCGTCCGGCAGCTTTTCAACGGTGAACCGGTTTTCATGAACGCGGTCAAGTATAATGCCGCCGACGGCGAATACAGCCACCGCTACTATGATTGATATTACTCCCGCCTTGCGGCTGAATTTAATCTTCATAATATGCCTCCTTGTTCCTGTTAATAAACTCTGTGTCCTCCTCGGTGAGCCATGCCCTATCAAGCATATCGGGGCGCTTTTTCAGCGTAGCAATAAGCGACTGTTCGTGCTTCCAGCGTTCGATTAAGCCGTGGTTTCCCGACATGAGCACCTCCGGCACCTCTCTGCCGTGCCACACGCGCGGCTTTGTGTATTGCGGATGCTCCAAAAGCCCCTGGAAATGCGACTCGTTTTGGAACGAGCCGTCGTTTGCGAGCACGCCCGGAATGAGGCGGGCAACGGCGTCAATCACCGCCATTGCCGGTATTTCTCCGCCGGTCAGGACGAAATCGCCCAACGATATTTCCGCATCGACAATCTCGTCTATGACGCGCTGGTCTATACCCTCATAATGCCCGCACAGAAGCACGATATGCCCATATCTTGCAAGCTCCATCGCCCCGTCCTGGTCAAACACCTTGCCCTGCGGCGACATGAACACGGTATACGGTTTGTAGTCAAGACCCCGCGCAATACTCATATACGCCGCATATACAGGCTCCGGCGACATAAGCATACCACCGCCGCCGCTGTAGGGAGTATCGTCAACCTTGCGGTGCTTGTCCTTTGTGAAATCGCGTATATCTATGAAGTTCATTTCCAGAAGTCCCGCCTTCCTCGCGCGGCCGATTACGGAATTATCCAGCACGGCGCGGAACATATCCGGAAATAATGTGAGCGCGTCAAATCTCATCGTCAAGACCTTCCATTACGTGAACGGTCACTTTGCCGCCCTCTATATCTATTTCCTTTACCACCTCGTCAATCACCGGCAGCAGAAGGTTTTTCTTTCCCTCGCGCTTTACGTCGTAAATGTCCGACGCGCCGTTGTTTATCACATCCGCGATAACGCCGAGCTTTTCACCCTCCTCGTTATACACCTCAAGGCCTATAAGGTCCACTATATAATGCACGCCCTCCGGCAGCTCGCCCAGCTCGTCGCGGTCGGCGTAGAGAACGCAGTTTTTATACTGCTCGACCTCGTTTATGTCGTTAAACTCCGCAAACTTGACTATAAGGTTGTTCTTCTGATACCGTACGTTCTTAACGGTCAGCTTCAGCGTTTCCTTTCGCGTTTTAAGATACACCGTTTCCAGCGCCTCGAACTCCTCCGGATAATCCATCCATACCGCGACCTTAACCTCGCCGCGCAAGCCGTGGGTGTTTGCAATCTTTCCAACTTCTAATAAATTATTATTCATATCTATATCCTTTCAGCAAAAATACTGTTATTTAGCAAAACAGGCTGTTTCATTGAAACAGCCCTTGGTAATTACGATATTCGCGTTATACGATATCGACCGAAACCTTCTTGTTCTCGCGGCTTGCCGCAGCTTTTACAACAGTGCGGATCGCTTTCGCAATTCTGCCCTGCTTACCGATTACCTTACCCATATCGCTTTCGGCTACTCTAAGTTCAAGTGTAATCGCGCTGTCCTCATTCTCAATCTCTGTGATATTTACCTGATCCGGATTATCGACAAGCGCTTTGGCGATGATTTCTAAAACCTCTTTCATCGTGTTCGCCCTCCATTTTCAAAACGTCCTCAACCTAACGCGTACTAACTTATACCCACCGCATACGGCGGCTGTATCCGGTAATTACCGCTACTTGGGTAACAACCGGGTTAGTCGATGATGTTGGATTTCTTAAGAAGAGCCTTAACGGTATCTGTCGGCTGCGCGCCGTTTGACAACCACTTCTTAGCTGCATCCGCATCAATCTTAATCGTTGAAGGATTTGTAAGCGGATCGTATGTTCCGATTTCTTCGATAAATCTACCGTTTCTCGGTGATCTTGAATCCGCGACAATTACTCTATAAAACGGCGCCTTCTTTGCGCCCATTCTTCTCAATCTGATTTTAACTGCCATTGTTTTTCACCTCCTGATAAATTTTATATAATCAATAAATAATATTAATTATCTCTTTGTCTTTCTGAGACGCTTAATCATTCTCTGCTGCTTTCCGCCCGAGAACTGCTTCATCATCTTCTGCATTTCGTCAAACTGTTTAAGCAGTTGATTTACATCCTGAACCCGCGTTCCGCTGCCCTTGGCAATTCGTATCTTCCTGTTGGCGGCAATAATTTTCGGATTGCGGCGTTCAGCCATTGTCATGGACTGGATAATGGCCTCCGTATGCAACATTTTCTTCGCGTTCTCCTCCGTATCGACCGCGTCGAGCATCTTTTTATCCACACCCGGCAGCATCCCGAGTATCTGCGAGAATGAACCGAGTTTCTTTATCTGTTTGAGCTGCTCTAAGAAGTCGTCCAAATCAAACTGCTGCTTTCTTATCTTAGCTTCAAGCTCCGCCGCGCTCTTCTCGTCAAATTCCGCCTGCGCCTTGTCCACAAGCGAAAGAATATCGCCCATACCGAGTATTCTCGACGCCATTCTGTCCGGGTGGAAAAGCTCAAGGTCGTTAAGCTTCTCGCCGACGGACGCGAATTTAATCGGCTTGCCCGTTACCTGCTTTACCGACAACGCCGCGCCGCCGCGCGTGTCGCCGTCGAGCTTTGAGAGTATAACGCCCGTTATATCGAGCTGCTCGTTAAAGGTCTTTGCCACGTTTACCGCGTCCTGACCTGTCATAGCGTCAACCACGAGCAGTATTTCCGACGGATCGGTTTCGGACTTGATATCCGAAAGCTCGCGCATAAGCTGCTCGTCTATATGCAAACGTCCGGCTGTATCGAGTATTACCGGATCATTGCCATGCTTTATAGCGTGCGCCACAGCTTCTTTTGCAATCGTAACCGGACTTATATCGGTTCCCATTTCAAACACCGGCTGGTTTATCTGCCTGCCCAAAACCTCCAGCTGCTTAACCGCCGCCGGACGGTACACGTCGCAGGCTGCCATAAGCGGCCGTCTGCCCTGCTTATGCAGATGCAGCGCAAGCTTCGCCGTCGCGGTCGTTTTACCCGCGCCCTGCAAGCCGCACATCATGATTACGCTCGGCGGACGCTTCGCAAATTCAAGTCTTGCCGTCTCGCCGCCTATCATCTCCGTAAGCTCGTCGTTTACTATCTTGACAAGCTGCTGCGACGGGGTCAGCGATTCAAGTATCTCGGCGCCGAGCGCCTTTTCGGAAACCTTGTTTACGAACTCCTTAACAATTTTGAAGTTAACGTCGGCTTCAAGAAGTGCCAGTTTGATTTCGCGCATTGCGTCCTTGATGTCTTTCTCGCTAAGTCTGCCCTTGCCGCGCAGCTTTTTAAACACGCCTTGCAGCTTATCGCCGAGACTTTCAAAAGCCATGTACCGCACTTCCCTTCATAATCAATTAAATTACAGCGGATATTCCGTCTATCAGCTCCGTAAATCTTTCGCGCTTTTTATCGTCGTCCAACGTCTGCGCCTCGTCGCGCATCCTTTTAAGCCCGTCGCTTATCTTTGTAAACCTTTCCGCCAGTCCCAGCTTTTGTTCAAAGCCGCGCAGATGCTTCTCGCCCTGCTTCAGAAACGACATAACCCCCTGACGGCTTATACCCATTTCATCGGCGATTTCGGCAAGCGACAAATCCTGGTTATAATAGCCGTCAAGCGCACATTCCTGCTTTTTGGTAAGCAGTCCGCCGTAGAAGTCAAGCAGCAATGCAAGCTTCATATCCTTAGCCATTACGCATACCCCGCTGTAAATCATTTTTACTTTACACATTATAAATCATTTATCCCCGTTTGTCAATAGGCTTATAATAAAAAATCTATGAAAAGTTCCCGCGTTTTTTGTTTATTTTTAACTATGCGCGTTGATATTCCCAAAACGGCGGCATGAAAACTTTTTTAAAAGGGCTTGATTTTTTATTATTCTTGTGTTAGTATATACGATATTGACGCGAGTCAATATCTAATCAGGAAAGAAGGGATTAAAATATTATGAAAAAAATATTAGCGATAATTTTAACGGCGGCAATGGCGTTTGCGGTTACGGCATGCAAGAACGGGGACGTTACAAGCTCCGACATGTCGAAGGTTGACGGCAAGGAGCTGGATACGGTAAAGACTGACGGTGTAAACGACACGGACAGCACAGAAATCGGTTCGTTTGAGATAGAGATAGAGGACGCCAAGGTGATAGATACCGAGGACGGCAAGGCTGTCGTTGTGGAATTTTACTTTAAGAACAACACCCCGTCGGAAAAAACCTTTGACGGAATATTCAAGGTTGACGCAGAACAGGGCGGAAGCACTCTTAACGGCGCGACGGTTGTCGATGTCGAGGGCGTGGATATTCTCTCAGCCACCACAGCGGTACCCGCCGGCGGAGACGCGGAGGTTCAGCGCGTATATGAGCTTAATGACGAGGAGAACGAAGTAACGGTAAGAGCCTATGTTTACGGCGAGCCGGAAGGCGGAATGGTAACAAAAACATTTAAACTTAAATAAATATATCCCAAAACCCCGTCCCGCAAAATGCGGGACGGGGTTTTGGATTTCAATCGGTTTTTTTAAATGTAAATATTTTCATAATGACAAATGTTACCGGTATTCCTATTATCGCGGCTGCCGCCGACTTGAAAAGCATCGGCAGCTCCGTGAAGGTGCTGCATAGCCATACTATTCCCTGTTGTATGATAAAATTCGGGATGTATGATATGAAGAATTTAAAATATTTTAACACGCTTAGCTTTCTATCCTTAAACGTAATAAGACTGTTTAATACATATCCTATTATATTTGCTCCGAGATAACCGAGGGCAAAGGAAGCGTTGTCCGCGAACAGCGCATTGCCCGTTATAAAGATACGAAACAGCGTCGCAAGCAGTATGCACGCAACGGTATTTATGCCGCCCACTATGATGAACACAAGAAATTCCGGATTAAGAAACATATGCTTTAACTTTTCAACCGTCGTTTCCTTATACTCGTTCCATGGCGTGATATTGTTTTTTCGGACGATATACGCGCTGTCGGCTATTTCGGCAAGCGGCGTATCGCTGAAGCTGTCGGAATAAAAGCTGTCGCAATGCTCTATTCCGTATTCGTCCCTAAGACGGATAACCTTTTCCCCGCCATGACAGTTTTGCCCCGTGTATTTGCCGCTGTGCCTGTCCACCCGCGAGGCTATCAGGTATTTAATTCCGAGCCGCTTACATATCGGCTTAAGAAGAAATTCGGGCGACGCGGAAATTATTATGTCATTCTCCCGCGCCTGCTTTTTATAATAGTCAAGTATATTTTTTTCGTTTCTGTTCCAGTAGTCCTCAAGCGCGTTGTCAATGTCGGGCACATATTTTAAGAATTTATACATCTTTTCTTTGAATTTGGTTTTTGAGTATATCCCCAACATGTACAGGAAAAATGCCCATAGCGTGGGAATAACGGTTATATACGCTTTTATATAGCGCTTTGCGCAATATTTTATAAATCCCGCCGTGGAATCGCCGTCATATATTGTTTTGTCAAAATCATAAATATTCAATGCTCTCATACCTCCCGCGCATCATTCCAGTAACGCTATGGCATACGCGCTTATGCCTTCCTCGCGCCCCTCAAAGCCGAGCCTTTCCGTAGTGGTCGCCTTTATGCTGACCGCGCCTATATCACAGTCCATGGTCGCGGCGATGTTACGGCGCATCTGTTCTATATACGGCGCCATTTTAGGTTTCTGGGCCGCTACGGTTATATCCACGTTCCCCACGCGCAGTCCTTTCTCCTTTACGCGGTCGATAACCCGTCCGAGAAGTATCCTGCTGTCTATCCCCAGGAACTCGTCGGAGGTGTCGGGAAACAGCTTGCCTATGTCGCCGAGCGCTGCCGCGCCCAATATCGCGTCGCACAGCGCGTGTATCGCAACGTCCGCGTCGGAATGTCCCAAAAGTCCTTTGTCATGCGGGATTTCCACCCCGCATATAATACACCTTCTGCCCTCTGTCAATTTGTGCACATCATAACCGAAACCTATTCTCATTTTGCCTGACCTCGTCTTTTAAGAATTTGCTCGCCGACGGAAATATCCTCCGGCGTGGTGAGCTTTATATTATCATATGAACCCATTGTTACATGAACCGTCCTGCCGTAATGTTCAAACACGGAGCAATCGTCGGTAACGGCAATACCGTCGGATGCCGCGCGCTCGTGGAGCGCCTTTATTTCGGCCGCGCCAAACACCTGCGGCGTATGGATACAAACAGTCCGGTCACGGTCTATTGTGCCCGTTATATTGCCGTTTTCGTCAACAGCCTTAAGCGTGTCCTTGACCGGAACGCCCAACGCGGCAGCGCCGTAGATTTCATAATCGGCGATAACTGCCGATATTTCTTCGAGCGTTATAAGACAGCGCGCCCCGTCGTGTATTACCGCGACATCGCCCGTTACCGCGCACAGACCGTTATATACGGAATTTTGACGTTCTCTGCCGCCCTCGACAACCGCCGCCGCTTTTTTTATTCCGTCCCGCTCGATAATGTCCCCGACCGCCGCGACGTCGTCCGCGCCCGTTACAACAACAATCTCGTCTATTTTATCACATAACTCAAAGGCAGTCAAGGCGCGGGCAAGAATTTCCCTGCCGCACAGCGGGAGAAACACCTTGTTCACAGCGGCGCCCATCCTCTTGCCGCGGCCTCCCGCCACAATCACAGCTGAAACTTTCATAATAAAACCTCCGGAATACAGCAACGGGCAAAACCAAAGTTTTGCCCGAAATACTATAAATTATTTTTTGCGCCTATTGTTTCCGCAACGGTATCGTCAAGTATGAGCTGAATATCGCTTTCGTCGGCTATGCCGGAAAGGATAAGCTCGCTTAACACAATCTGTCTTGCGGAGCAAAGGGTTTTGCGCTCGCTCGTCGAGAGCCCCTTGCGTTTCTCGCGGCACATAAGCTCTTTCAGAACGCCCGCGACCTGATATATATCACCCGATTTCAGCTTAACGATATTTTCTCTCTGGCGCTTGTTCCAATTTATATCGTTACCCACTTCCCGGTTATGAAAGTATTCGAGAACCTTTTTAGCCTCATCTTTGGTGATTACATCTCTTATGCCGATTTTCTCGCATCCATCCACAGGTATATCAGATATCATACTGCCCACAGCAAAGCATACAACATAGTAGTCGCGCTTTATGCCGCTCAACTCGATCTTTTTCATATCCTTGATAATCCCGGCTCCATGCATGGGATGCACAACTTTATCTCCGACACAATACATGCTTTTACCGCTCCTTTACCCGGGACGATGTCCGCCCTTAGACATATCCCCATCTTATAATGTTGTTATATAGATATTATACCATAATTTCTCTCAAAAGTCAAAGGAATTATCATATCACATTTTTCACAAAAAATCAATAGTTTTTTTCCAAAAAATTAAAAATAAAAACTAAAAAACCGTAAAAAAACGGGAGAGACGAACGCCTCTCCCGCGTGATACTGTCAGTCAGCCATACCGAACACAAGGTTGTCGAGCGCGGTTGACCAGTTCCAGTTCTTTTCGTTCCGCACCGCGAGCACTTCTATCGCGCCGAAATCCGACGCGTCCGTAAACGGCATTGTAATATCCGCTTTTTTATTGCTCTGCGTTACGGTAAATGAAACGGTCTGCTTGTCGAAGTCCGCGACGGCCTTTATATGCGCCGTGTCGGAGCTTGTAAATCCCGAACCGACCTTTTTCCATTCAAGAGTTTCAAGACCTTGGTTTGAAATTTTTCCGCCGTAATTGTATTCAAGCTCGTTCCCCGCCGACGTCCTAAACGATAGGAACACAGCGCCGTCAGAGCCCGCAAAGCGAAGCTCTCCGACCGAAGAACCGCCCGTGACCTCGCCAACGGTCCAGTCAAGCTCTATATAAACCTTGCCGCTCATGCCGCCGGGCAGCATGTATACGGCGTTTCTGTTGCCCTTGTCGCTGCCGCTTATGCTCATTGCGCCGTTTGCGACGCCGATATTTTTAATTGGCGCGGGCTTGGTTCCCGCCCAGCCCGCGGCATCGCCGTCCTGATATGACGAGAAATCCTCGTCAATATATATTTTATAGGTTGCGCCGTCCACTGTTTTTGTGTCATAGTTCATGGACAGATACGGGCTCTCCGCCTTCTCCGGCTCCGGAGTGGGAGTGGGCAGAACAACGGCGGGCTTTTGCGGCTGCTTTCCGTCCTTTAGCGCCGAAGCAAGCTCGGCGGCCAAATCGCTGTCATTAAACTCCTTGCCGCCTATTACAATGAGCTTTGACTGCTCATCCCATGAAACGACCTTGCCGAGCGCCTCCGCAACCGCTCTAAGCGGCAGCATGGTTCTGTCGTATATGATTTGCGGCGCGACCTCAAGCGTTTTGCCCTCCCCGTTTACGGTGTATGCGCTGTCGCCTATCCGCATTATAATATCTTTATCCGCTCCGCTGATTGTAACAATGCTTTCCGCGTCGTTCCAGTTAACCTCGCATCCGAAGCTCTCCGCGATAAAGCGCACCGGAACGAGAGTGTTGTCGTCTATGACTGTGGGGACAACTCTGTCGTCGTCTCCGTCAATTTTAACGATTTTGTCGTCTGTATACGCGTACGGACTGTTTACAAGCAATTTCAGCTCCGCCGCGGCAGTCTTTGCAAAACCGACGTTTATTTCGTATTCGCTGTCGCTATCCGGATTTTCCGTTTTGACCCCGTCATGCACCGTATACACGGACGGGGTCGGAACCCTTGTCGTTTCCGCGCCGAAATAATAACTGTAGTTGGCGGGCTGGTTATAGTGGTTGTTCTGCATCGCGATTGACGCTCGGTACAGCGTATCGCACATTGGCGACGGGATTTTATACTCGGTTTCGATTGCCGTTGAGTAAATGCGCACCGCGCTTTCGTCGGCTGTTTTCCAAACGACCTCGTCGCGCCAGTCGCCGAGAATGTCGGCGGCGACGATAGGAACGGCCTTTGTTCCGTTGTTGGACATACATCCTTCGGCGTCCGTTATAACGTCAATGCATTTCGCGTCATAGTTGTATTCTGAAATCCTTGTGCCGTCAAGGAACTCGCCGAGCAAATCGCCGTCCCAGTGAATTATAAAATTCATCGGGAGCGTTGACTGCATTGTGCCGCCCTTTTCGTCCGTCTGAAAGCTTCCGTCGGGAAGCCTTGTGTAGAAGGTGTTATAGCTTTGCGCGATTTTGTCGCCGTTTATGTTCATCGGTGTGGTTGCCGTTGCGCCCCATACCTCATAGCCCACGTAGTTCGGGTCAATATCCGCCGCCCGCGAGCGTCCGCAGTCCTTTGTCTTTCCGTAGCCGAAAATAACCTGACCGGTTCGCGCGTCGTGCAGCTCGATATTTGCCGGAAGGTTCGCTGTTTCATGACATGCCCATACATAGTAGCCGCCAAAGCCCGGCGACATCTTTGCAACGTCAAACGCGTCGCCGTGCGCGAGCTTTACCTCTGTTCCGTCCGCGCCCGCCGCCTTTACGGCGTACATCTGTGTGCCGTCATGGTCTATGGCCATAGGACCGGAAAGAATTTCGTCCTTGCCGTCAAAGTCAACGTCCGCCGCAATCAGATTGTGGTTTGACGCGCCGTATATGCTGTTTACGTCCTCGACGTTTGGGGTGTCCAGCTCCCAGTCCTGAACGAATTTATTATCCTCGATATGCCATGCCGCCGCCTTTACGTTATCCCACGCACCGCGCACCTCCACAAACGAGGGCGTAACGCCGTCCAGATACGCAAGACCGAAGGTATGGTGGCTTGCGCGCTTTGTAAGCCGCCCCGTATCGGTATAACGGTACGACCACGAGGACAGCGGCTCCTGCTTCGGCAGCAGCTCCGTTCTTGTTATTTCCCCGCCCGTTTCGCCGTCATACATTGAAAGGTATTCCGGAGTCGATACTATGTATTGTCTGTCCTGGAATATCGCGAGATTTGAATCGTCCTTGGAATAATCGGTTACCTTTCCGTTCTGGCCGGTTATAACATTTCCTTTTCCGTCCGTTGTGCCCTCAAACGAGCGCATTATAAGCTCGGATTTTCCGTCACCGTTAAAGTCGTAAACCATCATGTTCAGGTCGTGCTCGTTTATTTCGTTCGGACCGATATTAACAGTCCACAGATACGTTCCGTCCTGCTTGTACGCCTCAACCAAAGGATAGGCTGTTCGCGTCTTGACATTCATATCCTTAGGCGTTCTGCGGATGAGAATTTCATACTCGCCGTCGCCGTCGAGGTCGCCTATGGCGCCGTCGTCTATTATATAATCGCCCGTGTCATATTTCTTTACGGCAAACTCCTTGTACGCCTTATCCCACGCCTTAACCGTCGTCCTCTCGCCCTGTGACGAAACGAGCGTGTATTCATCGCCGGGCTTGCCGGCTCTGTCGAGGAGATTTGTGCCCGCTATCGGGGCTGTGTTCAGTTTTACCCCGCGCCTGTACAGGTCGTAGGTGAAATCCTTTGAGTCGGTCCCCAAAAACCGCCACGAAACAAGCACGCCGTCCTCGGATGGCACGGCAGTAAGACCTCTTGTGAGGTACTCCGCCCTTTTTTCCGTTTTCGGCCTGCTGTCGTAAAGACGCTGCGTTTCGGCCTTGGCGGCGGCGTCCTCCTCCGCGCCGTAGTAGCCTGTGTTAAACCCGTCGTTTGACGTGTCCGGCACGAACTGTGCAAACGCCCTTACTCCGCCCGTAAGCACCGACAACGCGGCAATTAACGAAACTGTTTTCCTGATTCCCATAATATATGCTCCTCTCTTTTATTTTTTAGCCCATGCATACGCACACTTAACGGTCTTTTCCCAACCCTTGATTTTTTCCTTCCGCTCGTCCTCGGTTATACCGGGATTAAATACTCTGTCTATCGCGTGATGTTTTGCAATATCATCTATGCTTTTCCAGTATCCCACCGCAAGACCGGCAAGGTATGCCGCGCCCAACGCCGTGGTTTCCGTGCATGTCGGTCTTTGTACCGTAACCCCGGATATATCCGCCTGCATACGCATGAGCAGATTGTTTCGGGACGCGCCTCCGTCCGCGTTCAGAAACGAGAGATTTATTCCGGAGTCCTCGCGCATAGCTGACAATATATCGTTTACCTGGTACGCTATCGACTCAAGCGTCGCGCGTATAATATGGTTTTTGTTCGTGCCCCTTGTGATACCCGCAATCGTGCCGCGCGCGTACTGATCCCAACGCGGCGCGCCGAGTCCCGTGAACGCGGGAACCACATAACATCCGGCGGTATCGCTCACCTTTAAAGCGAGGCTTTCTGTTTCGGCCGCCGTAGCTATAAGCTTCATCTCATCGCGAAGCCACTGAATTGCCGCGCCCGCGATAAATACCGAGCCTTCAAGCGCGTAGGTTATCCTTCCGTCAATGCCCCATGCTACGGTTGTAATCAATCCGTTATCGGAATACACCGGTTTTCCGCCCGTGTTCATGAGCAGAAACGCGCCTGTGCCGTAGGTGGTTTTCGCCGTGCCCGGCGCGAAGCATGCCTGACCGAACAATGCGCAATGCTGGTCTCCGGCAGCGCCCGCGATGGGTATCGGAGCGCCGAAAAGCTCCGGCGCGGTCTCGCCGAAAATGCCGCTTGACGGTCTGACGTCGGGAAGCATACATCTCGGTATGCCTGTTTCCAAAAGCAGCTCGTCGTCCCATTCCAATGTGTTTATATTAAAAAGCATCGTCCTTGACGCGTTTGAATAATCTATGGCATGAACCTTTCCGCCCGAAAGCTTCCATATAAGCCATGTGTCAACCGTTCCGAACAGCAGCTCGCCCGCCGCCGCCCTGTCCCTTGCGCCGGGCACGTTATCGAGTATCCATTTAAGCTTTGAGCCTGAAAAATAGGCGTCAATTACAAGCCCTGTTTTTAAACGAATTTTCTCCGCAAGTCCCTTAGCCTTAAGCTCGTCGCAATACTGCGCCGTTCTGCGGCATTGCCACACTATCGCGGGACATATCGGCTCGCCGGTGTTCTTATCCCACACAACCGTGGTTTCTCTTTGGTTGGTTATGCCTATGGCCGCGACGTCCTCCGCTTTCGCGCCGAGCCTTTCCAATGCCTCGGCCGCTACTCCGAGCTGCGTTTCCCATATCTCAACAGCGTCGTGCTCAACCCAACCCGGATGCGGATAATATTGCTTAAACTCCCTTTGAGCCAGCGAGCATATCTCTCCATTTTCATTAAACAGTATACAACGATTTGACGTTGTACCCGCGTCAAGCGCCATTATGTATTTCATCCTTCAAATCCTCCGCTGCCGAACCCGAAACAATACTTGTACTGATACTATTTTAACATAGATTTTGGCAAAAAACAATACCGCAAATAAAAAAAGCGGAGCTCCGTGTGAACTCCGCCGTTTTCGTCATTGTTAATAGTTTGTTATATCTATCGTTATGGCTTTAGCCGACGCGCCTTCGCCGAGCGCGTTGTCTATCGCAGCCTTCGCCTGCTGCTCGGCGGTCATTGCCGTCGATGTCGAGTCGGTAACGACATTCTCCGCCGCAAATACGGATACATTCATTTCCGGATTATTATAAAACTTTTTCATATCTGCATTCCCTCCTGTTAATTCCTTTGCCGTATGCGCTCCGAATTGTCCGAAATCTTCGGCATTTGTCATAAATCTCATAAACAAGACCTTATCAAACACCGCATATACTGAATTATTATTGGCATAATTTTATCACATTTGTGTGATTTAGTCAATATACAATACAGAAAAGGCAAAAAATCCCGCTTTATGCACAAATTTTTATTATAATATATCCTTTAACAGCTTATCTATATGCGAGCCGTGCTCTATAGAGTCGTCAAGCTCAAATATAAACTCCGGCGTATAGCGCAAATCCACGCGCTTGCCTATTTCTCGCCTTATAAATCCGGCGGCGGACTTAAGCCCCTCCATTGCCTTCTTTTTTTCGTCCTCGCTGCCCATGACCGAGATATACGCCTTGCAGTATCTCAAATCGTTTGTCACGTTAACCGCGACGACGCTCGTCATGAGCGGAA
The DNA here is from genome assembly GCA_947628515.1 of uncultured Clostridia bacterium. Classification (GTDB taxonomy): domain Bacteria; phylum Bacillota; class Clostridia; order UBA1381; family UBA1381; genus Ornithomonoglobus. Next base: position 15,068 of record CANRAG010000006.1, read on the forward strand.
TACGCGAGTCCTTAAGCTCGCGTATAACGCCCGCGAGCGCGCGCATTACCTCGCCGTTTATCTTATCAATCCTTGCCATAATTTATCTCTCTATTTCCTGCATCTCGAAACATTCGATGGTGTCGCCCTCCTTGACGTCGTTAAAGTTTTCGATGCCAAGACCACATTCGAATTTCTCCGCAACCTCTTTCGCGTCATCCTTAAAGCGCTTAAGCGAAGAAACCTTGCCCTCATGCACGATAATGCCGTCGCGAACCACTCTAACCTGCGCGCTTCTTGTAATCTTGCCCTTTGTGACATACGAACCGGCTATTACGCCGACATTCGGCACGCGGAATGTCTGACGCACCTCCGCATAGCCGAGAACAACCTCTTTGAATTCGGGATCGAGCATGCCCTTCATTGCGGCTTCGATTTCCTCTATCGCCTGGTATATTACTCTGTACAGCCGTATATCCACGTCTATCTGCGCGCTCATCGCGAGAGCGCCCGCGTCCGGACGCACGTTAAAGCCTACTATTATAGCGTTCGAAGCGTCCGCAAGCATTACATCCGACTCGTTTACGGCTCCGACGCCGCCATGGATAACCTTTACTCTTACCTCGTCGTTTGACAGTTTTTCGAGACTCTGCTTAACCGCCTCAACCGAGCCTTGAACATCGGCCTTAACGATAATCGGCAGTTCCTTCATATTGCCCTCGTCAATCTGACTGAACAGGTTGTCAAGCGATACCTTAACCACGGAATTAAACTGCTTCTCCTGCGCCTCCTGCTTCCTCTGCGCCGCGACCTCGCGAGCGAGCTTCTCGTCCTTGACGACAAACATATCGTCGCCGCCAGTGGGAGCCTCGTTAAGTCCCTGAATTTCAACCGGCGTTGACGGGCCGGCCTCCTTAACGCGTCTACCCTTGTCGTTTGTCATGGCTCTGACATGGCCTACCGCCGTTCCGGCGATAATAACATCACCCTGTCTTAATGTGCCGTTCTGTACAAGAACCGTGGCGACAGGGCCTTTGCCCTTGTCAACGCGCGCCTCGATAACGGTACCCTTCGCAAGACGTTTCGGGTTGGCCTTAAGCTCCTTCATGTCCGCAACCAAAAGAACCATTTCAAGAAGTCCGTCGATATTCTTCTTATATTTAGCGCTTATTTCAACGCAGATTGTGTCTCCGCCCCATTCCTCCGGAACAAGACCGTACTCCATAAGGCTCTGCTTAACGCGTTCAACATTAGCATTCTCCTTATCAACTTTATTTATAGCAACAATTATTTCCACATTCGCCGCCTTCGCGTGGTTTATTGCCTCGACCGTCTGCGGCATTATGCCGTCGTCGGCGGCAACCACTAAAATTGCAACGTCCGTTACCTGTGCGCCGCGCGCGCGCATTGTCGTAAACGCTTCATGCCCCGGAGTATCGAGGAAGGTGATAACCCTATCGTTAAGCTTAACGCTGTAAGCGCCGATGTGCTGCGTGATACCTCCGGCCTCGGTTGAGGTTACGCTTGTATGGCGAATAGCGTCAAGAAGCGACGTCTTGCCGTGGTCAACGTGCCCCATAACCACAACTACCGGCGGACGCTCCGTGAGATCCTCCTCTTTGTCCTCCTCCTCTATGGACATGAACAGACGGTCCTCCTTTGAAAGGACAATCTCCTTCTTAACCTCTATTCCGAACTCGCCTGCGATAAGCTCGGCGGTGTCATAATCAATGGTCTGGTTTACAGTGGCGATTATTCCCAAAAGGAACAGCTTCTTAACGACCTCCGCCGCGCCCTTGCCCATTCTCTGCGCAAAATCGCCCACGGTGATAACGTCCGGCACTTCTATTTCGGTTATTACTACCGGCTTCGGCTTCTGAACACGCTTATCCCGCTTATCATCCTTACGCGAGCCGTTCTTTCCGCCCTTTCTGTCATTCCTTCTGTCGCTCTTGTTCTTCTTTCCGCGTCTGCTGCCCATGCCTTCGTCCTCGTATTTTGAAAGACGCTCGCTCTTTTCGAGCTTATCGAGGTCAACATTAGAGCTTCTCGTGTCCACGGTACGGCTCTTCTTCTCGCTCTTTACCACAAATTCCTCGGAGGTCTGGCTGTTATCGATTTTTGACATATCAACACGCACGCCCTCCTGCTTCTTGGCCTGGTCGCGGTGCTTCTTCTGCTTCTCCTTCTTCGCCTTTTCCTCCGCCTTGCGCTTGGCTCTTGCCTCGGCCTCCGCCGCGGCGCGCGCGGCCTTTCTTGCCTCGGCCTTCGCCTTTTCCTCCGCCGCTCTTGCCTCGGCCTCCGCCTTCGCTTTTGCCTCCGCCTCTGCCTTCTCCTTTGCGGCTTGCTCCTCGGCGGCCTTTACCGCTTCGTTTCTCATAGCTTTGATTTCATCAGAAGTAAACGTGGCTGCTTGTGTGAGAATATCCACAACCAACGACGCCTGCTCCTCCGTTATACTGCTCGTGGCGGCCTTAACCGTCTGGCCGCACTCCGCCAGCTTGGTTATGACCTCCTTGTTAACAGCTTTGAACTTCTTCGTTATTTCTCCCAGTTTAGTTGTTGATGTATCTGCCATACCACATCACCCTTTCTCTGCTTCGCTTAAGATATATATATCTGAAATCGCCTTAGCGAAATTGTTATCATTCACCGAAACAACCGCTCTTTCTCCGCCGCCCGTGGCATGCCCCAGCTCGGCCATATCGGATGCTTCAATCAATTTTACTCTGTAATATTTACAAGAATCCCTCACAGATTTTTTCGTGTTCTCCGAGGCGTCCCGCGCCAGAATAACAAGCCTTGCCCTGCCGGATTTTATCATTTTTCCGCATATAAACGCGCCTGTCGATACCTTCCCTGCCCGTTTGGCCAGCCCCAGCATTCCGAATAATTTCCTCAAAGCATATCCTCCAACTGCCTATAAAGCCCCTCGCATACGGCAAGCTTAAGATGTCTGCGCGGCGCGTCCTTTTTCTCCGCCAATCTTATGCACTCTATGTTACGGCAGATATACGCGCCTCTGCCCGGCTGTTTTGTGTGTGTATCCGCCACAACCGTCCCCGACAGCTTATCCGCCCTCAGTCGAAAAAGCTCGCCCGCCGGACGCCGCGTTCTGCATACAATACACATTCTTTCCGGTATATGTGCCACTGCTTTATTCTCCCGCGCTTATGTCTATCTTCCAGCCTGTAAGCTTCGCGGCAAGTCTGACATTCTGACCTGACTTACCTATAGCGAGCGACAGCTGGTACTCCGGAACAATAACCTTCGCGCTCTTGTCCTCCTCGTTTATTGTGCAGGAAACAACCTTTGACGGTGAAAGCGCGGCCGTTATAAACTCGGCAGGATCCTCGCTCCACTTTATAATATCGATCTTTTCCGTCTTAAGCTCATCGTTTATCGCCTGAACCCGCATGCCGCGCGGGCCTATGCACGCGCCCTGCGCGTCAACGTCCGGGTCGGTCGAATATACCGCAATCTTCGTTCTCGAACCGCCTTCCCGCGCGACGCCCTTAATCTCGACTATTCCCTCGGCAATCTCCGGTACCTCCGCCTCGAAAAGCTTCTTAACAAGTCCCGGATGGGTCCTGGAAAGTATGAGCTGCGTGGTCTTAGCGTCGGATTTAACGTCGCTTACGTAGAAACGCATCTTATCTCCGGCTTTATATGTCTCGTTTTCCGGCTGCTCGCGCTTGGGAAGTATCGCCTCGGTGCGGTCATATTTCTCCACGTCAACATAAACCCTATCCGCGTCAACCAAAATGACCGTTCCGGACACCATGCCCAGCGAGCGCCCCGCGTGGTCGCTGTATATTATGCCGCGCTCCGCCTCGCGTATTCTCTGCGTGACAACCTGCTTCGCGGTAAGCGCGCTCATTCTTCCGAAATCCTTCGGCGTCACCTCTATATTCACAATATCGTCCAGCTCATATCCGGCCGAAATTTTTCTCGCGTCCTCCAATGAAATTTCCTCGCGCGCGTCCTCCACGCTCTCGACAACGAGCTTCCGCGCGTAAACGTTAATCGCGCCCGTCTCGCGGTCTATCGTGACGAGCACGTTCGGCGTGTCGCCCTTGCCCTTATAATAATGCTTCTTATACGCGGCTACAAGCGCGGCCTCCAGCGCCTCGAAAATAACATCCTCGTCAATACCGCGTTCCTCGCACAAGTCCTTGATTGCTAAAATTAATTCATTCATTTTAAGTGTTGCTCCTGTTCTCAAAAAGTATCAAAAAGTAAATTTAAGTCTGATGTATGCCGCGTCCTTTACGGGGATTTCAAATTCCTTATCACCCGCGTCAATCACGGCCGTTTTGTCATGATAATCCTTTAACACGCCGTCAAATTCCTTAACGCCGTCAATGGCGGCGAACAGCTTCACCTCGACCTCGCGGCCGATATAATAAACAAATTCGCGCTCCTTTTTAAGCTTCCTGTCCACGCCGGGGGAGGAAACTTCGAGCGAGTACTCGCTGTCTATAATATCCCGCTCGTCGAGTATGACCTCGACCGCCCTTGAAAAAGCCTCGCAATCATCGATGCCGACGCCGTTTTCCTTGTCTATATAATAGCAAAGGCTGCCGCCGCCGTACGATACATCGACGATGTATACCCCCTGTTCCTCCGCTGTGCCGAGCGCGAGCGCAAGGGCCTGTTGTTCAATAATACTTGCTTTACTTGCCATATCTGCCTCAATTTTTAATACATAATTAAAGAGTGCGCAACACGCACTCTCAGAAAACGGAATACCTCTGCCTGTTCGGCAGAGGCGTTCACTCCTATTCCAAACATACTCATAATACCATAAATTTCTTTGTTTGTCAAGCATAATGAGCATATATCGTTATTTTGTACAATTTTATACAAGCCTATACGGGCGCAATAAGCTATTATTCGTTACAGTTCACCTATCCCGTTAAGCTAAAGTATACCAACGCTTACTCACTGTAAACCGCGCCGTCCGCCACGGAATCGCTTTCGCCCGTGTATTCCATACTATTATCCACGGAATCTATGGTCTGAGTTATGCCGCGAATTATGCACAGCTCATCGTTTGTGACCTCCGACGCCTTGTATCCCGCGAGCTTATTCGGATTGGTCGTGCGCACGTATCCGCCCGTGGTCATATATCCGCCCTCGCCCAAAGACGGTTGCTTGATTTCGGGGTTTGCGTACCACATATTAGGCGCCGTAACGCCAAACATTGACTGTACCTTAAACTGAAGCTTCTTCATGTTCGGCACAAGCACGTCTCCGTTTGCCGAGTCATGCGTCGCGTCCGCCGGAACGGTATCTGTGGTTATTCCTGTAGACGATAAATCTTTAAGATATTTGGAGTATTTGATTACATCCTTAACCGTAAGATTGGTTTTGATTTCAGACATGATATCGGTGTATATGGCAGGTATTTTCTGAATGAGCGACACGTTAAGCTTTTGGTCGGTGAGCGTTCTTAAAAACTGCTGCTGAACGTCTATTCTGTCCTGGTCGCCTCGCGGATAGCCCCGCCCCCGGTTGTCCTTTCTGTATCGCAGGAGCCATACTACCTCTTCGCCGTTAAGGTCACGGTTACCCGGCGGCAGATTTATATGGAGATCCTGCGCGGGATCGTCATACACCATGCCAACGCCGTCATTGTAAAGATCGGGTATGGTAAAGTTCACGGGGCCAAGCTCGTCTATAACCTTTGCGACCGCCGAGAAGGAAAAGTCCACATAATAGTTTATCGCAACGCCCGTAAGCCGGGTAACAGCCTCGCACGCCGCCACGGGCCCGCCTATCTCGCCGTCACGCTCAAACGCGTGCGCCGCGTTAATCTTCTGGTATCTGTTCCCGACATACATTCGCAAATCCCGCGGTATTGAAAGCATATTAACCGTATTGTTCGCGGTGTCATAGCACGCTAACATCATCGCGTCCGTTCTTAGTCCGTCCTCGTCGGTACACATCAGCAGGACATTTATCACTCCGCCGCTGCCGACGGCTACCGTTCCTTCATTCACGTCCTCCGCTATGCCCGCGCCGCCGGTTATATCAAAACCCATGACGACAAAGAACGCGAGCAATATTACCGCGAGCGTTGAACCGAGAACCTGAAAGTATTTCTTTATACTAAATTTCATCTTCACAGCCTATTTACCTCATAATATCAATAGTTATTACGCTCATTATAACATATCCCCGCTGTTAATTCAAGTATTTATTTACAATTTGTCACGGTTTTTACGCGAATAAACAAATTCCCGCTCTCTGAATTTAACGCATTTTAAAACCGTGAGTCCGAAGCCCTGACAGCTTGACTTTTAAATACAAGTATGCTACAATTAATTCAAATAATCGCAACGGGAGGTTCTGCTGTGAAAAGGTGGTTTGTTTTGCTGCCCGCTATAGCGGGCGTGTGCGCGGTTTTGCTCGCGTGCTTTAATATCGTAACGGACCCGTGCGGACTGTTCGGCGACAGATTTTTTAACTACTGGTCGTATAATATGACCAATAATCCCGGCGCGGCAAAGCTCGCGTACCTTGATCGCAACCATGAAAACTACGACTCATATATAATAGGCGGCTCAAAAACCGGCGCTGTTTCGGTTGATAAGCTTAACAAATACAAGAACGCGCATTTTTATAATCTCGCGGTGAACGACAGCGATTTATACGTCTCCGCGCGGCTTGCCGAATACGTTATAGGCAGATACGAGGTAAAAAACCTTATTCTTAATATAAGCTCCGAGGACGCCGCACAATATAATATATCCGACACCTCCTACATAGACGGCGGAATTATGAGATATATTAAGTATATTTTTGCCACTCCCGATAAGGGCATTGCCAAGATAAAAGCGCGTATGAAGCGCGACTATCTGCCGACCGAAAACGAGCGGTTCATACCCGAAACCGGTATGTATGATTATATCATCCGCGACGCGGAGCCTGTGGGCGACGCGCCCGGTGATGACGGAACCCAATTTTATTCATACCGCGACAAACGCGGTCTTGACCGAAAGGACGACGCAATAAACGCGGTAAGGCGCGTGAAGGAGCTTTGCGACGCTAACGGGATAAGCTTCGTTTTAACGGTATCGCCCGAGTATTCGGGCGAAGCGGCGGCATATGACGCCGCGCAACTCGCGCAGTTCCGCCGCGAGCTTGCTGACGTCACCGACTTTTACGATTTTTCCGGATATAACGGCATAAATTCCGACAGCAGATATTTTTATGACGACGGACATTTCAGAACCTGTGTGGGCGATATGATGCTTGCGTGCATATACGGTGATGACGGCGTATATATACCGGATAATTTTTGCGACCTGATAACGGCGGATAACGCGCCGGAGCTTGCGGAAAAAAGGCTGACCGCGCCGGATACGCCCACCGATACGGCGGCGTATACCGCAAACGTGCCGATACTAATGTATCATCATATAGATGAGGATGACAGCGGCGGTATGATAGTAACGCCGGAGCTTTTTGAGGAAAATCTTGCGGCGCTGTCCGCGCACGGTTACACGGCGATTACGTTTGACGATTTGGACGCGTATGTGCGCCGCGGTTCGCCCCTGCCCGAAAAGCCCGTGCTTATAACCTTTGACGACGGCTATCGCAGCAATTATATAAAAGCGTATCCCCTGCTTAAGCAGTATGGTATGAAAGCCACAATATTCATGGTGGGCGTTACAACGGGGCGGAGCACCTACAAGGATACCGGCGTGGAAATAATACCGCATTTCAGCTATGCGGAGGCAAAGGAAATGTATGACAGCGGATATATATGCATAGGAAGTCATACATATGATTTCCACCGGGTGGAAAGTCTCGACAAGGAGAACTACCGCAACGGCGCGACGCAGCTTGAAAACGAAACCGACTCGGAATTTGCCGAACTGTTTCTGTCGGATATTATAAAATCCAAATCGGAAATCGAGGCGAATGTCGGAAACACCGTACGGTATCTGGCATACCCGCAGGGAGTACATTCCACTCTCACGGACGTATGCGTAAAGCAGGCGGGATATTATGCCACGGTGACCGTGCAGGAAGCGCCGAATATTATTATAAAGGGTATTCCCCAGACATTATATAATATGAACAGAATAGGCGTGTATCCCGACACGACAGGGGAAAAGCTTATAGAGCGTATAGAAAACGTTACAGGTTAGTACACAGGATGAGGACTGTTTTATGATAAAACGAATAGCGGCTTTGGCGCTGATTTTGTCAGCGCTGCAAAATGTATGCGTACAGGCGCACAGACCGGATTTAAGCGCAAACGTGGGCGATGTGCTTTTTACATCGGAGGGGCAGACCGACGCCGACATGTATGACATACCCGAATACAGTGGGGAGCCGTACGTGTTCTTAAACGGCGGGAAAACACATTTTGACCAAACCGACATTACCACGGAACCGTTTGAATGGTATTGCGAAAAGGACAGCATGGGACGGTGCGGAATAGCTTACGCCAATATATGCGAGGAGCTTATGCCCACAGAGGATAGGGAAAACATAGGCTCCATCCACCCGTCAGGCTGGCAAAGCGTTAAATACGACGATGTGCCGGGCGGATATTTATATAACCGGTGTCATCTTATAGGTTTTCAGCTTGCGGGCGAGAACGCGAACGACAAAAATCTCATAACCGGCACAAGATACCTTAACATTGAAGGCATGCTCCCGTTTGAAACAGAGGTTGCGGATTATGTGGAGGAAACCGGAAACCACGTTCTCTACCGGATAACGCCGCTGTATGAAGGCGAAAACGCCGTGGCGGACGGCGTTATAATGGAGGCCATGTCGGTTGAGGACAACGGAAACGGCGTATGCTTCAATGTCTTTTGCTATAACGTCCAGCCCGGCATACATATAGACTATGACACCGGCAGGAGCAGAAAAAAAGGCAGATATAACTCGGATTACTTTGTAAACAGGGACACGATGATTTTCCATATTCCCGACTGCGCGGAGGTCGGCACGGGCGAACAGCCGGACGGAGGCTGGGCAATCGGCACGCGCGATGATATGATAGACGGCGGGTATACTCCATGCGATATATGTAACCCTTAAAGGAGGAGAAAATGGCGAGAAGAAAAACAACCTTAGGCTCGCTTATAGCGATATTAATAGTCGCTGTAATCGCGTTTACCGCGGATAGGCTCGGGTTCGGGCCTTCCGGCACGGAGCATAAAAGCGTAAGCATTAACGAGCAATATAACGAGCTTACGGCGAAATCGTTTCCGGACTATGACGGCGACGCGTACATAGTTATAAATGATAACGAGCCGTATTTCGAGGACAGCGAAATCACCGATGAGCCGTTTGAAATGTACAGCGACCTTGACCGGCTCGGCCGATGCGGAGCGGCGTTTGCCAACATCTGTATAGAGCTTATGCCCACAAAGGACAGGGAAAGCATAAGCTCCGTCCACCCGTCCGGCTGGCACAGTGTAAAATATGATTTTATCGAGGGCGGAAGCCTGTATAACCGAAGTCACCTTATCGGCTTCCAGCTCGCGGGCGAGAATGCAAACAAAAAGAACCTCATAACTGGAACAAGGTATCTGAACGCCGAAACCATGCTCCCGTTCGAAGATGAGATTGCGGAATATGTAAAGGAAACGGATAACCATGTCATGTATCGGGTTACACCGTATTTTGAGGGCGATAACCTTGTCGCAAAAGGCGTGCTGATGGAGGCGTATTCGGTCGAGGACTGGGGCAAAGGCGTGAAATTTAACGTGTTCTGCTACAACGTTCAGCCCGGCGTGTATATAGACTACGCAACCGGCGACAGCCGCGCAGACGGCACTCTGGCGTCGGCAATAAAATATATAGCGATACTTAAAAGTCCCGTACCGGAAAGGTATGGGACTTTTATACTGTAGACAATTTATTTCTGTTTATCCTCCGCCATAAGCATTCTGTTTACGGCGCTTACAAGCGCGTATATCGAAGCCGTGTTGATGTTCTGGTGAACGCCCACGCCCCAGAATATCTTTTTATCATCGCCGTTCTCCTTTATAGCGATATATGTCGCGGCTTTCGATGCCGAGGAACGTTCCAGCGCGTGTTCCGTATACTCGCATATTTCGAAATCGATACCGAGGAACTTTCTCAGTCCCGCGCACAGCGCGTCGAGCGGGCCGTTGCCCTTGCCGGATATCGAGGATACCTTGGAGTTGTATTCAACCATTGCGTTTACAATCGTTATATCCTCATCGTGCTGAGACTTGTACGAATACGTCTTAATAGGCGAGTTGAGGTTCATGTATATGTCCTTAAAGGCCATATGTATCTCCTCGTTTTCAAGAACCGTGTGCTTCGCGTCGGACATATCGTTAATAGTCGCCGAAAATTCCACAAGCATTTTCTTGGGCAGGGTATAGCCGTACTTGTTTTCCATTACATAGCTTACGCCGCCCTTGCCGCTCTGACTGTTAATCATAATCGGCTCATACTTTCTGCCTATATCCGCCGGGTCAATTGTAAGATACGGGTTAGCCCATTTATTTTCCGGATGCTCCTCAAACCGGTCGAAGCTCTTCTTTATAGCGTCCTGGTGGCTGCCCGAAAACGCCACATACGCCATGTCGCCCGCGTACGGATGGCGAGGATCTATAGGCATCTTATTGCAGCGCTCAAAGATTTCGATTGCCTCGTCGATATGGCTGAGATCAAGCTTGGGATCTACTCCCTGCGTAAACATGTTAAGCGCTACGGTTACAATATCAACGTTACCCGTTCTCTCACCGTTTCCGAAAAGGGTTCCCTCGACTCTGTCCGCGCCCGCGAGTATCGCAAGCTCGGCCACCGCCACGCCCGTGCCTCGGTCATTATGCGGATGTGTGCTTATTATAAGATTTTCGCGATGGTTTAAGTGCTTGCACATATATTCAATCTGGTCCGCAACCACATTCGGCGTGGCAACCTCTATTGTTGACGGAAGATTTATAATAACCTTCCGTTCCGAAGTCGGCTCAAATATTTCATTAACCGCGTTTACAATCTCAACGGCATAGTCCATCTCGGTGCATGTAAAGCTCTCCGGCGAGTATTCGTATCTGATATTCCCGTCAAGCTGAGAATCGACCAGCTCCTTGACAAGCTTCGCCCCGTCAACGGCGAGCTGCTTTATTTCCTCTCTGCTCTTTCTGAACACAACGTCGCGCTGAAGCGTTGAAGTGGAATTGTACAGATGAACGATGGCGTTCTTCGCGCCCTTAAGACATTCTATTGTCCTTGCTATGATATGCTCCCTCGCCTGAGTGAGCACCTGAATGGACACATCATCCGGAATTCTGTCCTCCTCTATAAGACGGCGGATAAAATCGAACTCGGTCGACGACGCCGCCGGGAATCCGACTTCAATCTCCTTGAAGCCGAGCTTTACAAGATACTCGAAAAACTCAATCTTTTCCTCAATTGTCATCGGCGAATATAACGCCTGATTACCGTCACGCAAATCAACGCTGCACCATATTGGAGCCTTGGTTATCTCTTTATTGCACCATTCCCTGTTCTCCAACGGCACAGGATGGTACATTCTGGTATACTTTTTATAATTCATAACAACGCCTCCGTTTTACATATTAGCCTTTCATAATGTCTGATGCGACAAATTACCTTTTGGAACGTTACTATTCAGCCATGAAGCGATTACTTCGCGTTATTATGCCGTTTGTTTGAGCAATTGCCAAAACCGGACGCGCAGTATGCCTTCGGATAGGTGAACTGTAACGTCAGAACAAAAAAAATCGAACCTGTGGTTCGACAAACTCCGCATAAGCATGCAGAAAAGAACTGACGACCACAATGCCGAATCAGTCTGTTAGTAGTAGGTTAAACTGCGTTTTAATATTATGGCTTACATACATAATAAACACCCCTGCATCCTTGCTTTAATCCAAAGCTATTTTACAATAAAACCGTCTGTTTGTCAATACATTTCATCACAATACCGCGCCGATTTGTGGATTTGAATAAATTTATACCGCAAGGGAATATTTTCAGTGTGTATTTTGACTACTTGATATATACTGCGGAATGTAGTAAAATAACTGTATTAATTAATATGGAGTGTGATATATTATGAAACAGATTTCAACAGATAAGGCGCCGGCGGCAATCGGGCCGTATTCGCAGGCTATAGTATGCAAAAATATGCTCTTTTGTTCGGGACAAATTCCGGTCAATCCCGAAACGGGCGTCATCCCCGACGGCGTAGCGGCTCAGGCGGAGCAGGCGTTTAGCAACGTAAAGAACCTAATCCAAGCGGCCGGCGGCAGCATGGACAACGTAGTTAAAACAAGCGTGTTTATAAAGAATATGGACGACTTTGCCGCCATCAACGAAATATACGCGAAGTATTTTACAGAGCCGTTCCCCGCCCGCTCATGCGTCGAGGTCGCAAGACTTCCCAAAGACGTTCTCCTTGAGGTCGAAGCCATAGCGGAGCTTTAAAACATAGAAAAGGAGCCTTTTCCGGCTCCTTTTCCAAAAATCATTTCTCTTTTATTTCGTTCTGGCGGGCAACAACGCTCGTGCCGCAATAGATTTTTCGCAAAAGCGGCTTTTCAATTTTACCAGTCGGATTACGCGGAACATCCGCGAAGATAATCTTTCTCGGACGCTTATATCGCGGCAAATCCTTACAGAACTCCATAATCTCATCCTCTGTACAGCATATGCCCTGCTTCAATTGAATTATCGCCGCCGCTATCTCGCCCAGCCTCGCATCCGGCAGACCGATTACGGCGACGTCGTTGATCTTCTCAAATTTCCTCAAATAGTCCTCAATCTGTACCGGGTACAGGTTTTCGCCGCCGGATATGATTACATCCTTTGCCCTGTCCACAAGATATATAAATCCGTCCTCGTCCTCCTCCGCCATATCGCCGGTGAGCAGCCAGTCGCCCTTTAGGACCTCGTCGGTTGATTTTTTATCGTTATAATAGCAAACCATTACGCCCGGTCCCTTTAGAGCCAGCTCGCCTACCTCGCCGCGCTTCACATCGTTAAACTCGGCGTCAACAATTCTCGTCTCCCAGCCGAAGCCCGCTTTGCCTATTGCGCCGACCTTGTGTATGTTTTCAATACCCAAATGCACCGCGCCGGGGCCGATGGACTCGGACAGGCCGTAGTTCGTGTCATAATCATGATTCGGGAACACCTGCTTCCACCGCTTTATAAGGCTCGGCGGAACAGGCTGCGCGCCGATATGCATAAGCCGCCACTGGTCAATGTCGTATTTGTCAAGCTTTATCTCGCCGCGCTCTATCGCGTCAAGTATATCCTGCGCCCACGGGACAAGGAGCCATACTATCGAGCAATGCTCCTCCGATACGGCGCGTATGATCCATTCCGGTTTTACTCCCTTTAGAATTACCGCCTTCGAACCGGCAATGAGCGAGCCGAACCAGTGCATCTTCGCGCCGGTATGATACAGCGGAGGTATGCACAAAAACACATCCTCACGCGTCTGACCGTGATGCGCCTGCTCGACCTTAGCGCTGTGCATAAGCGCGCGGTGCTTGTGCATAATGGCCTTCGGAAAGCCCGTGGTTCCGGACGAGAAATATATCGCCGCGTAATCATCGTCGGTCAATTTTATATCCGGAGCTATCGAGCGCATGAACTTTACGTAATAATCATAGCTGTCGGCAAATGACGGACAGTTTGCGCCGACATAGAACATTTCCCGTATTCTCGGCATACTGTCGCATATCTCCTCAACTCTGCCTATGAACTCCGGACCAAAAATGAGCACGTCACATTCCGCAAGCTCCACGCAGTACTTTATTTCTTCAGCTGTATATCGATAATTCAACGGTACCGCAAGCGCGCCCGATTTAAGCGTTCCGAAGTATATCGGCAGCCACTCGATACAGTTCATTAAAAGTATCGCCACCTTGTCGCCTTTACGGATGCCGCGGCTTAAAAGCAGACTTGCGAAACGGTTTGCGCGCTTATCGAAATCCAGCCATGTTATTTCGGAACGACCCGGGTTCATCGGGTCCGCCTCTATCAGCGAATAGTCCTTCCACGTTCTGCGGGAATGTTCCATTATCTGCGGGCTTATCTCAACGAGCGCCACCTCTTCACCGTATAGTTTAGCATTCCTGTCCAGTAATTCTGTTATAGGCATTTTAAACCTTCTCCTTCCGACGCCCGTTTCTTAATTCTCTTCCTTGACTTCAAATACCGCCTTGACGAATTTATCATCATACTTCTTTGTGAACGCCGACACAATCGGCACTACCGCGAGCGATACGGCCATCGCGCCGACTCCCATCTGCGGCGAAAGCTTAGCGGCGGCCGCGATCGAGCCGTTCTGTAACGCGATTATAACGGTAGGCAGCGCGACTGTTAAGAAGCCCGCTATCATACCCGACCACGCGCCAACCTTTGTGACCTTCTTTGAATAGATACCCCATATGTACGGGCCTATGAACGTTCCCGACACGATACCCCAGCTAAATGACATGATATTTACTATAATTGAAATCTTCATCGTTGCGAACACGTATGAAAGGCCTACGAATATAAGGCAAAGCAGCCTTGTCGCGATAACCTGTCCCTTCGGCTTTACGTTCTTCTTTATCTCCGGAATGAGGTCGACGCTTACCGCGGACGAGGAAGAAAGAACTATTGATGAAAGCGTTGACATCGACGCGCTCAAAAGAAGTATCAAAAGCACTGCGAGAATTATGGTCGTTACCATATTCGCGTCACCGAACGCCGTTAAGAGCGTCTGCGGGATTACGTTATCTACGCCGCCCTCCGGTAATTTATTGAGTATAAGATGTGAGAGCGAGCCTACAAAATACGCTCCGCAGCCGATGATAAGCGAAAATACCGTTGATATTATTGTGGCCTGTTTAATTGACCGCACATCCTTTATGGCGTAATATTTCTGAACCATCTGCGGCAAGCCCCATGTTCCGAATGAGGTAAGCATGATGTTGTAGCAGAGAAACTTGAAGCTTCCGCCGCCGAATATGCTTGTGAGCTGCGCGCCGCCCGGCGCCTCCTTGACCTCCGCAAGTCTGCCCATAAACTGTGTCAGTCCGCCTACCGCGTCCGTCTTGACAAGCGCGATTACCATTGCGAACACTCCGAAAATCATGATGATACCCTGCACAAAATCCGTGTATGCAGTTGCGACGTACCCGCCAAGTATGAGATAAATTCCCGTGAGAACCGCTATAACGAGCATCCATGTATTTACGCCGACGTTCGGGAATATGGCCTGGAACATATTGCCCAAACCGTTATATACCGCCGAGCTGTACGGCACAAGGAAAACAAATATTACGATTGCCGCAAAAATCTTCATGGCCTTTGAGCTGTATCTTGCGGCGAAAAATTCCGGCATTGTCTTTGCGCTTAGCGTATGCGTCATGGTTCTTGTACGCTTTGCCAAAAGCATCCACGCGACAAGACAGCCCAACACGGCATTGCCTATGCCAATCCACATTGAGCCTATACCTATATTCCAACCATGCTGTCCCGCATAGCCGACAAATACAACCGCTGAAAAATAAGATGTACCGTACGCAAAAGCGCTTACCCATGCGCCGATATTACGGCTTCCGAGCAGAAACCCGTCAACCGTCCTGGTCTTGCGCGTGCTGATTAAGCCTATCGCAATCATGGCAAGCGCAAAAAGAACAAGAGCGACAATAGTCACCGTTTGTGTCTGTTGTAAATTCATAAAATATTCCTCCGTTTTACCATACTTCGGTGAATCTGAAATGTGAACCTTCATTACAAACCACCATATTACTATACTACGAGGTCTATTGTACTATAAATCCTTAAAAAAATAAAGAGGGTTTATATAATTTTGTTGGTTATGTGCAATTTTATTTAAATAAATTGTGAAAAATGACGATTATCCTTGAACTAATGATTGCATTTTTATGCTTTCGTTTTTTCCTGATAACATTATTTTTTATGATATTGACTTTTTATGCCTTATAAGTTATAATATATTTGAAAGGGGGCATAATATAAAAGTGTACTCTATAAAATTTTACCGCGATAAAAGAGGCAATGAGCCTGTGAAAGAATATTTGAAAAAGCTCGCCGATAAAAAAGACAAAGACAGCCGTGTAAACTTAACCAAAATCCGCGACTATGTAAAAGCCCTGAGCAAATACGGAACAGTTTTGGGAGAACCGTATATAAAACATCTTGACGGCGATATATGGGAACTACGCCCGCTCCGTAACCGAATTTTATTCTTTGGCTATGACGGAAACAGCTTTGTGCTATTAAGCCATTTTATAAAGAAAACTCAGAAAACGCCAAACCGCGAAATTGAAAAAGCAAAAAGACTGATGAAGGATTATATGGAAAGGAGTAAGAAAAATGAGTAAGGAATATATTTCCCCGACCGGAACCGATTGGGATGATTTTGAAAAGGAAATATTCACATCCGAGGAAATTGCGGAAAGTGATTTACGGGTGGCGATTATAGGAGAACTAATCAAGGCGCGGCAGGAGCGCGGCATAACTCAGAAACAACTGGAAGAAATGAGCGGTGTAAGACAGCCCGTAATCGCGCGTCTTGAAACGGGAACAACAGACCCACGTCTCAATACTGTTATGAAAATTCTTTATTCTCTCGGCAAGACTTTGGTAATAAAAGATATATGACACCGCCAAAAGTTTACTGTTCTGTAATGAAGTGATAGCTGCGCGTTATTCTGCCGGTTGCTCGCGCAATGGGCAGAATAACGCGCAGTATGTTTTAACTTAGCCGGAGAGTGAGCCATAATCCTCAAGCAGACGCAATGCCGAATACGCGTACGCGGCGGCGCCGCAATGCAATACCGAATCGTCAAACCGTACCTTCGGATGATGCTGGCCGTAGATATATCCGTCGTCAACGCTTCCGGCAACCAAAAACATACTGACTGTGGGAACCTCATGGCTTACAAAGGCGAAATCCTCGCTGCCTCCGCCCGGTTTTCCGCCTGATATTACCGAAAGGTTTATCGCCTTGCCGCAAAACAGCTCCTTCATATATCTCAATATGTTGTCCGAAAGCTCCCTGTCGATAATCATGCACGGACAGAAATCGTAAAATTCAACATTGACCTCGCACCTCAAGGCCGCTCCGACTCCCATCGCGATTTCCCGCATACGCGCCTTTATCAGCTCGCCCACCTTATTATCGGGATCCGTGGTGCGGATTGTTCCCCACATCTCCGCCTTATCCGGAATAACATTCGAAGCCTGTCCCGCCTCAAAACGCCCCGTGGTAAATACGCCGTAATCATGCGCGTCAATTTCTCGGCTGTTTATTTCCTGAAGCGCGAGATGTATGTGCGCGGCGGCGGTTATAGGATCGACCGTCTCATGCGGCACCGAGCCGTGCCCGCCCTTTCCCTGCACGGTTATATGATACTGCTCGCATGACGCCGTGGAAATACCGCCGCCCGCAACCATAACAGTCCCCGACTGGAGCGGGAGCCCGGCGGTTACGTGAATCATAACGGCCGCGTCAACATGCGGATTTTCGAGCAGTCCCGACGCGAGCATATCCGGCGAGCCTTGGAAAATTTCCTCCGCGGGCTGGAACTCCAGCTTAACGGTTCCGCATATCTCATCCTCACGCTCTTTTAAGAGCTTCGCCGCGCCGAGCAGCATGGCGGTATGCATATCGTGCCCGCAGCCGTGCATTCTGCCGTCCGTCTCGCTGCGATAGCTAACCTCCGCCTCCTCGCAAATAGGCAAAGCGTCCATATCCGCGCGCAGAAGAATTGTTTTGCCCGGTCTTTTTCCGCCGCACAGCGCTACAAGTCCGGCTTTGCCCATAGGCACGGGCGCATAGCCGAACTCCTCAAGCTTTTCCTTTACAAACGCTTTCGTAAAAGTTAAATCAAATCCGACCTCGGGGTGTCTGTGCAGCTTGCGCCGTATGTTTTGAAGCTCCGGCAGGAGCTTTGCCGCTTCGCTCAATATTTCTTTAACGTCCATTCGTCCGCTCCTTTATATCTGAATTTAATTTATTAAATGTCCTCTGATTTCCGACTTAGCCATTCTTTTCGGGAATAACTCCGTCAGCCGTTTTTACGCATCATTTCTTCTGTTTTGATTTTCGTGCATATTTATCGCATAAATCGTTAACCTGGTCGGTGAATTTCGCTAATTCCTTATTTGTAAGTCCCCTGTTTAATTCAATAACGGTTTTAAGTCTCTGACACGCTTCCATCAGCCGTTCAAAGGCAAGATTTGCTCTGCGGCGTCCCGCAGGTACTTTTGTCAGCTTAACGATCTGCCCTCTCGCGCTGTATTCCCCGCTTAACAAATCAAATTCATCTCCGCTGTAAGGAGCGGTCGTAACAAATTTTAACTTATTGTATATGGTCTGGGAAAAGCTGTCGCAAACAATGTCGTCCCCGTGATTAACGAATACCTTAACCGGCGGCTTTTCCATGCTGCCGAGCCAGTTAAGCAGCATATCCCTGTCCGCGTGTCCGCTTATGCCGACAATGGACTCAATCCTTGCCTTTACTTGTATTTCCTCTCCGAACAGACTTACGGACTTCGCGCCGTTTATCAGCTTTCGGCCCAATGTCCCCTCCGCCTGATAGCCCACAAAGAGAACGGTACTGTTTTCTTTCCACAAATTATGCTTCAGATGATGTCTTATCCGCCCCGCCTCACACATTCCGGACGCTGAAATTATGACCTTTGGAATTAAGTCGGAATTAACAGCCATAGATTCCTCCGTCGTAACGCTCAGTCTAAGCCCCGGAAAAGAAATGGGATTGATGCCCTTTTGAATAAGTTCCAGCGTTTCACAATCGTAATAGTCGGACAAGTTTTCCTCATATATCTTTGTAGCCTCCACAGCCAGCGGCGAGTCCACATATACGAGGAAGTTTTCAAAGCCTTTAATCAAACCCTGCTCTTTTATTATGCGGAACAGATACAAAAGCTCCTGCGTTCTTCCCACCGCAAAGGAGGGTATAACCAGATTTCCGCCTTTAGAGAACGTTTCCCGCATTATCTTTGTAAGCTGAGCTATATAGTCGGGTCTTTCGCCGTGAAGTCTGTCGCCGTATGTGGACTCTATTACAACATAATCAGCGTACGGCGGATTTTGCGGGTCGCGAATTAAAGGACGGTCAATGTTCCCCAAATCCCCCGAAAATAAAATTGTTCGCGTCTCTCCGTTTTCGGATATTGTGAAATGAATACTTGACGAGCCGAGCAAATGTCCGGCGTCGGAAAAACTCACTGTTATACCGTCAAATATATCGACCGGTCTATTATAGCCGAATGTCTTAAATAATTTCAAAGACTCCTCCGCGTCCCGAACGGTATATATCGGAATATAACGAGCCGCTCCGGCACGTTCCGCCTTTCTGTTCTGCCACTCGGCTTCCTTTTCCTGAATGTATGCCGAGTCCTGAAGCATGATATTACATAGCCTGCCCGTCGCCTCCGTGCAGTAGACAGGGCCTCTGTACCCCTTCGCTGCCATAGCCGGTATCATGCCCGAATGGTCAATGTGCGCGTGAGTTAAAAATATAGCGTCAATGTCGGACGGCGTTACGGGCAGTTCACAGTTTTTATATGTATCCTCGCCCTGCTCCATACCGCAGTCAATTAAGATGTTCTTTCCGCAGGCCTCAAGCAGTGTACAGGAGCCTGTAACCTCATGAGCCGCGCCGATAAAAGTCAATTTCATAATATCCCTCCATTCCCGCCGTTTAGGATGCATAGTCGAGCAGCGGACACTATCCGCGACCAGCCCGGGTTGCATGGGCGAGCAGCGGACATTGTCCGCGACCGATCCTGACGGCGGCGCATTATACCGATTTAAGCTTATACATGCTTGCGGTTACGGAGCATGCCGCTCCGTATAAGTCCCGATAATTTTGAAAGCTCCATTACAATCACGGGAACGAAAATCAGGCCAAGCCCCGAAAGATAAAGCTGCCACGGCAGAATTACAAGCTTAAACGCAATTCGGAGCGGCGTGAACAGTACGAGCGCCACAAGCAGTACCGATATTAAAGCGGCGCCGTTTAATTTTTTGTTTGAAAACACACCGATTTTGAAAATCGAGCGATTGCTTCGCATATTATAGGACTGAATAATCTGCGAGAGCGCGAGCACCATAAACGTAAGCGTTCTGCCACCCTCTATTGTTCCCGTGACATTCTCACCCGCTTTAAATCCGATAAGTGACAAAACCGCGAACATAATGCCCTGCAAAATAACCCGCACTCCGAGTCCGTTGGCAAATATCCCCTCGTCCTTCGGCTTTGGTTTCCTATCCATTACGTCCGCTTCAACCGCCTCCATACCGAGCGCAATGGCAGGCAGGCTGTCCGTTACAAGATTTATCCATAAAAGCTGCATGGAAAGAAGCGGAGTTTTATGCCACAGCAGCATTGCCGCGAACACAACTATAACCTCGCCTATATTGGTTCCGAGTAAAAATCCGATAACCTTTTTTATATTCGCGTAAATACCGCGCCCCTCGCGCACGGCCTCGACAATAGTCGCAAAGTTATCGTCGGTGAGAGTCATATCCGCCGCGCCCTTCGCGACATCCGTGCCCGTAATGCCCATGGCGCAGCCAATATCGGCCGCTTTGAGCGCGGGAGCGTCATTTACTCCGTCGCCCGTCATAGAAACGACCTGACCTTTTCTCTGCCATGCCTTTACAATTCGGATTTTATTCTCCGGCGACACGCGGGCGTAAACGGATATTTTCTCAACCGTTTTGTCAAGCTCCGTATCCGTCATAGCGTCCAGCTCCGCGCCCGTGACCGCCATATCGCCCTTTTGTAAAATCCCAAGCTCCCTTGCAATGGCGGATGCCGTTACGACATGGTCGCCGGTAATCATAACGGGTTTGATCCCCGCCCTTCTGCAAACCGCGACCGCCGCCTTCGCCTCCGGTCTGGGAGGATCGATCATTCCTAACAACCCCATAAATGTAAGCCCGTTCTCAAGCTCGTCGGATGTGGGATTTTCGAAAACGACGTCAATTTCTTTATAGCCCACTGCAAGAACGCGGAGAGCTTTTTCGCTCATCTCCTCCGTTATCCTCTTTGCATCAGCCAAATCGCCGGAAACACAGCGGGCGGCCATAACGTCAAACGCGCCCTTGACAATAACGATATTCTTACCGTCAATTCTATTGATTGTCGTCATAAGCTTCCTGTCCGAATCAAACGGAATTCCGCCCAGACGCGGATATTTTTCGGAGAGCTCCTCTTTTGGCATACCGTTTTTATGCGCCGCAAGAACAATAGCCGTTTCGGTCGGATCGCCGATATGCTGTTCCTCGCCACCGTTAAAGACAACCGAGCCGTCACAGCAAAGCGCGCCGTATTTTAACAGCTTTTTTATCTCGTCACCGCAAAAGCTTGAAATATCCTCGGCAGCTGATTGTCCGTCATAATATGCTTTTACCAAAGTCATGCGGTTCTGCGTGAGAGTTCCGGTCTTATCCGAACAGATAATGGACGCGCTGCCCAGAGTTTCCACCGCCGGAAGCCGGCGGATCAGCGCGTTGCGCTTAACCATGCGCTGAACGCCGATTGAAAGAACAATGGTGACAATGGCGGGCAGACCTTCGGGAATTGCCGATACCGCAAGAGATACGGCAGTCATAAATATTTCCATAACGGGTATACCGTTCGCAATACCCACAACGAAAATAACCGCGCATGCGGCAAGCGCGAGAAAGCCTAAATATTTACCGAACTGCGCAAGCTTCTCCTGCAGCGGCGTCTGCCCCTCCTCCTCGTTATCCAAAAGGTTCGCGATTTTACCCATTTCGGTATCCATACCCGTAGCGGTAACCACCGCCACCGCCGTGCCGTAAGTAACAGAGCAGCCCGAAAAAACCATATTGCTTCTGTCGCCCAGCGGCGCGTTCTCCTCTATCTCCGCGTCAGCGTCCTTTTCCGACGGAACCGATTCGCCCGTGAGAGCGGACTCCTCGCTTTTTAGGCTGACGCTTTCTATAAGTCTCGCGTCGGCGGGGATAAAATCGCCGGCCTCCAGACGGATAATATCGCCCGGCACAAGCTCGGACGCGTCTATAATTTTCTCCTCGCCGTCCCGCAATACCCGCGCATGGGCTGCGGACATGCTTTTTAACGCGTCAAGAGCCTTTTCCGCTTTGCTTTCCTGCATAACGCCCATCACGGCGTTAAGTATGACAATAAGCAAAATCAAAGCAGGCTCAAAAAACTCTTTGGGATTGCCCTCGGCGCAAGCTATCGCAAACGATATAATCGCCGCCGCAATCAGAATGAGTATCATAGCGTCCTTAAACTGCTCAAAAAAACGCTGTGTATTGGTTTTCTTTTTCTTTTCCTTCAATTTGTTCGGACCGTATTGTTCTTTAAGCTCCGCCGCCCTGTCGCTGCTTAAACCTCTCTTTTTGTCTGTGTTAAGAAGCTCCAAAACCGAGTCCCTCGTCTGACTGAAAAACTGCAACAACAACTCCACCTTTCGTAAATCCCGTTAAGACCAAGACAAATATCCGATTTTATATTAATATATTTATTATTATCAAAACATGGGGCGTAAAATGCATGTTATCCGAATAATAGTCTATCGATTACCGCGCGTTATCCGGCATGGCTTGTCTTATTATAAATCCATTGTTGTACAGTGTCGCCCGCGCGCGTTTAAAACTCCCGCGCAATGAATTTCCCACTCATGCGCCCCGCAAGCTCCCATGTGCGCCAAAGGGGACCGAGCCGGCTATACGCGGCGGTCCCCTCGCTTCTTAACTGTTCTTTATTTATTTGCGGTTACGAACTCTATAACCTTCGATACCGCCTCGTCAATACTCATCTCAACCGCGCTGTCCATTGTTCTTTCCTTGTATTCGACAATGCCCTCTCCGACCTTCTTGCCGACTACAACCCTTACGGGAATACCTATAAGGTCAGCGTCCTTAAACTTAACGCCCGCGCGTTCCTTACGGTCGTCAATGATCGTTTCTATACCCGCCGCGTTAAGAGCGTCATAGAGCTTTTCGGCCTCCGCCGTCTGCTGCTCGTTTTTGTAATTTGCCGCAACCACGATTGCCTGATACGGCGCAATTGACACCGGCCACTTGATACCGTTATCGTCATGCATTTGCTCCACCGCCGCCGCAAGACAGCGCGTAACACCGATACCGTAGCTGCCCATAACCACCGTGTTCTGCTTTCCGTTCTCGTCAAGATATTTCAAGCCGAGCGCGTCGGAATACTTTGTGCCGAGCTTGAAGATATGACCTACCTCAATTCCCTGCTCCGACTTAATTTTTCCGCCGCACTTCGGACATTCGTCGCCGGTTACAACAACGCGGATATCCGCGATTACATCAGCTTCAAAATCACGGTCAATATTTACATTTTTATAGTGCATATCCGTTTCGTTCGCGCCTACGACAAAGTTCTGCATCATAGCCACTTCCTTATCGACATATACCGGAATACCGAGATTTACCGGCCCCGCAAAGCCCACCTTCGCATGGGTAATCTCCGTTACCTTCTCCGGCTGCGCAAGCTCCAAATCGTCTGTGCAGCCGACAAGGTTTTTGAGCTTAACCTCGTTCACATCCCTGTCGCCGCGCACCATGGCCGCGATATACTTGTCGTCAGCCTTATATATTATCGTCTTTGCAAAATTTGTCTCGCTGACGCCGAGGAACCTGACAAGCTCCTCTATTGTGCGGGCGTTCGGGGTTTCTATTTTCTCCATGGGAAGATCGCCCGAAATCTGCGCGACCTTAGTCGGCACGCACTCGCACTTTTCATAGTTCGCCGCGTAGCCGCACTTATCGCAGTACGCTATGCCGTCCTCGCCCACCGGCGACTTAACCATGAATTCCTGCGAGCCGCTGCCGCCCATCGCGCCGCTGTCCGCGTCAACAATCGTGAAGTCAAGTCCGAGACGTGTAAATATTCTCTTGTACGCGTCATACATCTTTTTGTACGACTCGTCCAGTCCCTTCTCGTCAAGGTCAAAGCTGTACGCGTCCTTCATTATGAACTCGCGGCTTCTTATAATACCGAAGCGCGGGCGCGCCTCGTCGCGATACTTCGTCTGGATTTGATACAGCGTCATGGGATATTCCCTGTACGACTTTACATTATCTATAACGCACTGCGTAAAAAGCTCCTCATGCGTGGGTCCGAGACAGAAATCCCTGTCGTTTCTGTCCCTTAATCTGAACATGCTCGGCCCGAAAACATCCCACCGTCCGGAAGCCTGATAAGCCTCCGCCGGCAGAAGCGCCGACATCAAAAGCTCCTGGGCGCCGGCTCTGTCCATCTCCTCGCGGATTATATCCTGAACCTTGCGCAGAGTTCTTAGTCCAAGCGGAAGGTACGAATATACGCCCGACGCAAGCTTTCTGATAATACCCGCCCGAAGCATTAACTGATGACTTGCTATTTCCGCCTCGGCCGGCACCTCGCGAAGCGTCGGCATTAAAAGTTTTGACATTCTCATAATACAGTAATTCCTTTCAATTAATATCTGTCGCTCTTAATCAAAGAGCCTATTCCCGATTTTGTAAATATTTCAAGCAGCAGACAGTGCGGAATACGTCCGTCAATTATATGAACGCCGGTTACGCCCTTGTTTATCGCCTCAATGCAGCCCTTGACCTTCGGTATCATGCCGCCATTAATCACGCCGCTCTCTATCATGTCGTTTATCTGCTCTATACCCGCCTCATAAATGATATTTCCCTCAGAGTCCTTTATTCCCTCAACATCTGTCAAAAGGATAAGCTTCTCCGCCTGCACTGCCGCCGCAACCTCCGCCGCGACCGTATCGGCGTTCACATTATAACTGTTGCCGTCCTCGTCGGTGCCTATTGGCGCGATAACCGGAATCCACTGGTCATTGCAAAGCATATCGAGTATGCAGCGCTTAACATGCTTAATCCTGCCGACAAAGCCTATGTCCACTTCCGTGCCGTCCGCAACCGCTTTCTGCTTTTCACATTCTATAAACGACGCGTCAATACCGCTTATGCCTATGGCGCGGCCTCCCTTCTTATTGAGCAGCGCCACAATCTCTTTGTTGGTCTTTCCTATAAGCACCTGCTGCGCAACCTTGACGGTGACCTCGTCGGTAACCCGCAAGCCGTTAACAAACCTGCTCTTTATACCCTTTTCGCTAAGCGCCTTCGATATGTCCGGGCCTCCGCCGTGGACAACAATCGGGTTTAAGCCGATGAACTTCAAAAGCGTTATGTCCTCCATAACCTGATTTTTACGCTCCTCGTTTATCATGGCATTGCCGCCGTATTTAATAACTACGGTCTTTCCGGCAAACCTCTGTATGTACGGAAGCGCGTCGATAAGAATTTGCGCCTTTTTAATCAATTCCTCCAATTTTACAGCCCTCTTTCCTTAATATAACAAATTACAGATAAAATCCCGCGTTGGCGATGCCTGTCTTTTCGTCAAGTCCGAACATTAAATTCATATTCTGAACCGCCTGTCCCGCCGCGCCCTTGTAAATATTATCTATCGCCGAAACTATAACCGCGCGGTTAAGCCGCGTGTCGGCAACCATACCTATATCAACAAAATTCGAGCCGGCCACATGCTTTGTCTCCGGCAGCTTCCCCGCGTCCTTGACGCGCACAAAATACTCATCCTTATAAAATTCCTTATAAATCTCCACAAGCTCCTCGGTTGTGCTCTTCTTTTTGAGATTTATATAAATTGTAGCAAGTATGCCGCGCTTCTGCGGGATCAGATGCGGGGTGAAAGAAATCATGACCTCCCTGCCCGCCGCCTTTGAAAGCTCCTGCTCTATCTCCGATGTGTGCCTGTGCGCTGCAACCTTGTACGCCTTCGTGTTCTCCGTACATTCACAGAAATGATACGCGAGGCCAAGGCCTCTGCCCGCGCCCGTAACACCCGACTTCGCATCGACAATCACGTTATCGCTGCTGCCTATACCGCTTGCCAGAAGCGGATACGCTCCGAGAATGGAACAGGTGGTGTAACAGCCCGGATTACCTATAAGCCGCGCTGTTTTAATCTTTTCACGGTACAGCTCCGGCATACCGTAAACGCTTTCTGCCAAAAGCTCCGGAGAGGAATGTTTCTGGTTATACCACTTCTCATATACCTCTATGTCGTCATAACGGAAATCGCCGCTTAAATCTATGACCTTCAATCCCTTTTCTATAAGCGACGGAATTACATCCTTTGAAGCGCCGTGCGGAAGCGCGGTAAACGCAACGTCGCACATTGCGACTCTTGACAAATCAAGCTTTTCGCACGTCAAATCCAGCACATGCGCAAAATTGCCGTAAACCTCGGATATGGGCTGTCCGTCAAAGCTCTGAGAGCCGAGAATTTCAAGCTCAACATCCGGATGCGCGGAAAGAATTCTTGTAAGCTCGATACCGGCATAGCCCGTGGCTCCCAAAACCGCTGCCTTTATCATATTGTAACCCTCTTTCGATTTATGAATAAATATTCAATTATAATGTATAATATTCGTATGCGGCAATAGCATACCATCTTAAAGTATTCTACCACACTACAAGTGTTTTGTAAAGAGTAAAGTTGAAAAATTATGAATATTTTCGGCAATATTTTCAGCGGATACAAAAAGACACAGCCCATTTATAATTCGGCTGTGTCCTCTATTTTTGTTACAGTTTACCTATCGACTAAGTTAAAGAATACCGCGCAGTAATCGATTCATAGCCGAATAGTAACCTATTCGTCCTCAGACGCCATATAAATCCACAAAAAAGCGAACATTACAATACATACGCCGCCGCCCATAAGGCCAATCGGCTTTCTGTAGTTCGGGTTTATGAGCTTCGGCATCCTAAACGGCTTTTTAAAATTCAGCAGACTGAAATCAAACGCGGCTCCGGCGCTTGCTTTTATATTGCCCGCCGCTTTTTTGTACACCAGTTTGTTGTGCAGGTACGCTTCTTTTATATTTTCAAGCTCCACGTCCGATAACGGAATTGAATTGGTTCTTACCGCCAAAAGCTGGTAACCCGCGTCAATAGTGTTTGTCCGCCGCAGGACGGCGAAATTATAAAAGGAGTTATCCGTGGCAAATCTGACATAGTAAAGCTGACTTCCCAAGTCATACAGGTTTGTTACGGAATAGAATGTGTTGTCGCAATCAGGCGATTGCAGCGCGCTATTATATTCCGTAATATTGGAATACTCGCCTATATCGAACCGCGAAAACTTCGCCGCGCCTCTTAACACATCCTCGATTCGCGCGGCTTCATCATCCTTGACATTCTCGGAAATATCCTCGTACGCCACGCTGTCCGCCGCTACGCTTTTCAAGCTGTTGAAGAAATCCTCCAGGTAGCTGTTATTGTTTGAAACATCCACCTCCGGGTGCAGTCTGCTTCGGGTAAAGCTCACTACAGCGTTTTCATTGGTGTTTTCCGGAGCGGACAGATACTCTACGGCGTAGTCGTCATCAATTGTATAAAACTCCGATTTCGACTTTACGCAGTCGGTATATTCGTTGTACACAATATAACGCTTGGACTCATTGTAGCCGATATTCATCTCTCCGATTATTCCGTCGGATATGTTATAGCCCTTTGAAATAATCGTTACAATCTCGGCGCTGTTCTTTTCCGCATTATATTTGTACATATCAACCGACACACAGCCTCTGCCGGGGTCGGCTCTAAAAATCACAAGGTAAGGGCTTTGGTTATTATCAAAGTCTATTATGTCCGCATAAATGACACCGGTGGGGTAAATACCCGTGTCACAGTCTATGTCCACCGCATCGCCGCATTCGGCGGTCGAAACCGAGCCGAATTCAAGCAGTCTGTCATTTAGCGCCCGCGCAAATGCCGACGCCGCGCTTCCCGTACAGTCCCATGCCATAGACGGCACAATGTCAAGCGACAGGAGCAATGTCAGCGCACATATTAAACATAACAGCCTGTAAAGCCGCTTTTTCAGGATTGTCCCTCCTTCCCACGCACAGCATAAGATACGTTACTATTTGGCTATAGGCGAATAGTAACTAAAATACACCATATTTATTATATTACCAAAACCTTTACATTTCAACCCTCATAACCTTACTTCTTTGTGACATAATATTTACAATTATTACAAATTTCCGGCTTTTATGCAATAGCGGAGGTCAAATTTGTATTTCACTCTTGTAGTTTGCCGTAATTTGTGATGTGATATTTATGGGTGATGAATTATGCATTTAATGATCGATAAAGGCAAATATGGTCATAATACTCTTTATGTGTACAAATCTTATCGCAATGAGAACGGTAAATCGCGCTGATATGCGATTCGCCGGACTTTTTTGTTTCTTAAACTGTCAAAATAGCCTTATCCTTGAGGAGAAGGTGGGCACCGCAGGCGCTCGGATGAGGTGTTAAACCAAAATTTATAATTTATTTACTCATTCGAAAACCCTGTTAAATTCATAAATTGCTATTGACATTTTCGTAAAAATCGGATATACTATGTATATACAAACAACGGAGGTGTTTTTAATGACAACGACTATCCAAAAATGGGGTAACAGTCAAGGTATCAGGATCCCCAAGGTTTTGCTCGATGCGGTTCAATGGCGCGAGAACGAACAGCTTGTATTAAATATCGATAAAAATAAAATCATAATCGAAAAAGTTGAGCCGAAAAAAAATATCATAGAACTGTTTTCCGATTTTGAAGGCGGCTATGAGCCGGTGGATATAGACTGGGGACAGCCCATGGGAGATGAAGTATGGTAAATCAAGGCGATATTATAAAGGTTAGCTTTAACCCCCAAAAGGGACACGAGCAAGCGGGATATCGCCCCGCAGTCGTAATAAGCAACAATTTCTTCAATCAAAAGACTAATCTCGCTATAGTTTGTCCCATAACAAACACGAATAACAAATTCCCTCTCCATGTCCCTTTGGATAAAAGGACTCAAACGACCGGCGTTGTTTTATGCGAGCATGTTAAAGCATTGGATCTTAACGCGAGAGCTTATACGGTTACAGAGCGGCTTCCCGACGATATTCTAACAAGAATAATAAATATCGTATTTTCGGAAATTGAATCGATTTAGGATGTTAATTATCACTTCATTCCACAACCATTGGTGTCAATTGTTAATTAAGCACAAAAACACGACCGCGGCAAAAATACGCCGCGGTCGTAATTCTATATAGAATTTAAGCTGATTTACGCGTACCCGGAGAGAGCGGGGCAGCGCGCCCTGTAAGAGCGATTGTTTCACATAAGCGCGTTCCGCTTGTGTGATTGTCGGTTTAGGCTCAGAATGTGAAATCTATTCCTATTGTCTGCGCGTCGATCGTTTTAACCGAATAGCCGTTTAATCCGGATGTAACATCTTCTACGGCAGTGCCGATTTCACCGGAAACGGTTACGATATTCTCAGCATCAAATTTCTCAACCGTAATGAACGGATTCGTATAAATTTTTTTCATTTTAACCGCACCTCCATTATTTGATTGTAACACTCTGCACTGAGTATCCGTTTGCTATGTTTGTGATCAATACGGCAATATTCGCCTCTCCTGCGCCCGTGAAAGAGGTTCCAAGAGCTTCGGAATAATCTCGGGTATCGGATGTTTCATCACTCTTGAATACAACATTTACCATTGCACCGTCACCGAGCTCATTTGCGGTCTTTTCAAACGTGAATCCCTCGGAATGAACTTTTGGCTCGACGGGTGTAATATCGCCTGTTTTTACAACAAGTATATAATCAACGTTATCAACAGCACTTTGACCATCTCCCTTCTGGAGAGTTATAGCTTCGCCTTCTTGTATTTCAACACTTTCATATGTTGAATCAAGAATGTCACCGGCACTATTACTGTATTGTAATGTCCCTATTAGCTCGTCACCTACAAATAGCTCAGCTTTTCTGTTTCTGTTGTTTACAATATAAATTGAATATATACCTGCGCTAAGAGTGTCGGCAGGAACGAGTTCGTTCGGATTTGCCCATGCGCCCCCTGATCCTCTGAGATATAGCGTGTCGTTTTTATTGGTAGAATCCGATAAAATACCAAAGTCCTTAAAGTACACCGGCGTACCCGCAATATTGCTTTTTTTGTATGTGGCTGTTATGGTTTCGTTTAAAGCGGACAGCACCTGAGCACCTGCATAGTACGCACTTCCGATATGATTTGCCTCATATAATACACCATCGTGTATTATATATTTCGGGATACCGTAATAAATTGTGTCGCCTGCGAGTTTATCTGAGGTATCTATTACCGTATCAGCAGCAAGTTCAGTGCTTTCAGTATCTTGATATTTGATAGTGAGATTTCCCGCATTCATCGTGGATTCTTCATATGTGATGTTGATATCATCAACTGTAGAAGTGTTTGTCCACGATGATGCCTTTGTTTTGTTTTCAAATCCGAATCTTGCTATTGAC
>CANRAG010000007.1 GCA_947628515.1 uncultured Clostridia bacterium
CCTCGCAGCAGTCACAGTCAACCGACATGTTTTTCATTACGTTTATATACGCGATATTATCCCCGAAATATCTTATAACCGACGCCGCCGCGTCCGCCATCGCGCCCAAAAACGCGTTCTGCTCCGTGCTCCATATGTTGTCCGTGCCGCCCGCGCCGTGTATATACGCTTTGCCGTATGAGGATGCAACGCCTATGGAAAGCTGCTTTAAAGCTCCGCCGAAGCCGCCCATCGGATGACCTTTGAAATGCGAAAGCACAAGCATTGAGTCGTATTTCTCTATGCCTTTTCCTATAAAGTTCTTTTTTATTACCTTTCCGTCGGGTATACTAAGTTCCTTGTCCGGTCCTTCCGCGTCCATGAGTTCCATATCGAAGCAGTCCAGCCAGCCATGCTTTTTGAGCGTGTCCATATGCTTTTTGGTTGTGTTTCTTGAACCGTCATACGCTGTATTACATTCAACCGGCGTGCCCTTAACATAATCTATAACCGGTTTCCAGAAATCCGGCCTTAAAAAGTTTTGGTTTCCCTGCTCGCCGGAATGAAGCTTAACCGCGACATTACCATTAAGCTCCCGCCCGAGAAGCTTATAAAGCTCCGTGACCTTTTCCGGAGTTAAATCTCTTGTAAAATATACCTTTGAAGCCATGTGAATTCCTCCTTTTTATGATATATATATACTATATCATAAATCGCGGCGAATGTCGAGGGGTTTTAAAAAATTTCGTGCCGCGGCGCAGAATTATAACAGAAATGTTAAGCAAAAATGAAAATTCGTTAAACCCCAAAAAACACTTGTTTTCTAATGGTTTGTGTGCTATAATTTATATGTACGGCATCCTGTAAGCCCCTATACGAATGGGGGGGGAGTACCCTTACGGATTATATTTTATGTTTGCCGTATATGATAGCTGTAATACGACGCGCAATAACACCATATTTTAAATGAGGGATATAATGAACAGTGCATATGTATATTTGCAGCTTTACAGGCTGTTTGATAGAATCACGCCGCTGCCGTTGGACTGCGGTGAGCTCTGCGACGCCGCGTGTTGTTCCGGAGAGGATTCCGGGATGTTCCTTTTCCCCGGCGAAGCCGAAGTGTTTAAGCTGATAGAGCCGGAGGGATTTAGAATTGAATATTCGGATCTTACCTATGATGACGGCGGGGTTTTAAGAAAAACGCCAATCCTTTTTTGCGAGGGGAGCTGCGACAGGTATATGCGGCCGCTGTCGTGCAGGATTTTCCCGCTTACGCCTGTTCTTTGCGAGGACGGGAAAATTGATATTATAACGGATCCGCGCGCAAAGAGCGTGTGTCCGCTTGCAAAAACCTTACATTTATCCGAATACGATAAGAATTTTACAAACGCGGTAAAGAAAGCCTTTGTGCTGCTTGCGAAAAACAAACATGTAAACGCATTTTTGCATGAATATACAAAATACATCAATGAATTCAATAGGTTTTTTTCATGAATTGAAAGGATGGACTAAATGGGATTTTTGACAAGAAAAAAGAAAAAGTTTGAAGATGAACCGATAGAAGAAGTTACAAAGTCCACAGAAGAAAATGACGATTCGGCAGACGAGGATGAGGACGATTTCTCGCCTATAATAAAAAAGCCCAAACCCGAACAGCCGACACGGGAGGAATTCACGCGCGCCGCAAAGGAAAATCTTATTTCCGCAGCGGAGGCGGAAGCCGTGCCGGAGGAGGAAGTAACGGAGGAAGCCGCAGACGGGGAGGAACCCGTGCCGGAAATCGACGCCGCCGAGAAGGACGTCTCTGACGGGGAGGAGGCTTCCGATGACATTGACAGCGGCGAACCGGCGGCTGACGGCGAAGATTTGACAGACACGGCGACGGCGGATGATGAAACAGAGGAATATGACGCCGCTCCCGAAGCCTCCGACAGCGACGCTGCTAAGGACGCGTCAGCGGATGAGGGCGACGATTTCACCGCGAACGCCGACTCATCTCCGCAAGACGGCGAAGAGTCGGAGGACATTGACGCTCCCGATGATGAGAAGGTTGAAAAAGTGAGTTTTAAGGAATTCAGAACAATGCATAAAGGGTTTTTCCGAACGGTTTATGCTGTTTTCGGAGGTCTTTTTGCCGCGTGCGCTCTCTTATACATCTATGGCTGCGTAACGGTGCCGAAGGATGTTATCGGCAGGAATATATATATAGAAAATGTTGACGTGAGCAACCTCACTCCCGATGAGGCGGTTAAAAAGCTGCAAAACGAACCGCTGTTAAGCAACCAAAACATTGTGGTAAGCTGTAACGATCAGTTTTTCACAATAAAGGGCGTTGATGTAGGGCTTACGGCAAAGCTTGAAGATACCGTGTCAAAGGCCATGTATTACGGCAAAACAAAAAATATCTTCATAGACGGGTTTGCCAACGCGTTGCAGATAATATATCCGCATAAGGTGATCCCCTCCGCCGCGATTGACGAGGCGGCGCTCCGCGCAAAGCTTGATGAATTCGGATTGCAGCTTTACGGCGAGCGCGTCGAGCACGACCTACAGTTCGGCGACGGCGGGCTTGTATGCACACCGGGACATTCCGGATATGACACAAATAACGAAACCGCGTACAACGAGGTAATAAACTCCATAAAAAATGAAAAATTCAGCAACATACCGGTCACGCTAAGCAAGGGCGCACCCAAGGATTATACCACGGAGGAGCTTTGCGCATTCATACAGGCCGAGCCTGTGGATGCGCATTATGAGATGGTTAATAACGAAGTAACGGTTGTGCCCGAAGTACAGGGACGCGTTCCAGACGCGGCGATCGTAGCCGGATTTGCGCCGCAGCTGCACGAGGGCGGCGAGGTGATAACCATACCGTATACGATAACCAATGCCGCCGTAACCGCGCAGATTTTGCAGGAAAAGCTGTTTAACGCCACCATTGCGTCATACTCAACAAGCTACGGCACGTCAAACGCGAACCGCTGCGCGAATATCGCGAACGCGGCGAGCAAAATAAACGGAAAAATCCTTATGCCCGGCGAGGTGTTCTCATTTAACGACACCGTGGGGCCGCGCTCCGTTGCAAACGGCTTCTACACCGCCAAGGAATATGTCGACGGCCAGACAGTTGACGGCATAGGCGGAGGAACCTGTCAGGTCAGCTCCACATTATATAATGCCGTGTTGTATTCCGATTTGTCAATAGTGAGCAGAACAAATCATATGTTCACCGTGGGCTATTGCCCGTTAGGTCAGGACGCCACTGTTGCGGACACCGGCGTTGATTTTAAATTCGTAAACAGCATGGATTATCCGATTAAGATTTCAGCCGTGACCGGCGGCTACAGAATAGTGGTAAGCATAATCGGAACGCAGCGCGATGTGCCGAGAACGGTTAAGATATTTAACTCGGCAACCTCCGTGGGCGGAGACACAAAGGTTTCGTCCGTAAGATATGTTTACGACAGTGCGGGGAACCAGATAAGCAAGGACCAGCTTCCCGGCAGCTATTACAAGGCTCACTGATGATAACTCAAATTTGTTAATTTAGGCTAAAAAAATTATAAAATATTCGCTATTTTATGCAAGTTAGCTATTGCAATACTTTGGATTTTATGGTATTATATTAGTATTGTACAGCAAAGGCGTTGTACGACCAGTCGCGGCTATCCGCGTTCGGGTTGTACATTGCCTTTTTTGTTTATTGCGAAGTTTTGGCCGCGGTCGGGACGGTGCTTAAATATCGTCCCGACCGGGAGCTGAGCTTTTAACAATGTTACAGAAACGGAGAATTGTTATGTTTGACCCGAACCGGACAGCGCATCTTGCCGAGCTTTCAAAGCTTGAGTTCACAGATGAGGAGCTTTTAAAAATGACAAAGGACATGACCGATATTATCGCGCTCATGGATAAGGTATGCGATTTTAATCCTGAAATCAAGCCGTACACACTCGACAGTGTTGATTACGATGATTTGCGCGGGGATACCTATAAAGAGTCATATCCAAACAGCGAGATACTCAAAAATGCTAAGAACACAAAGAACGACAGCTTTGTTGTTCCGAAGGTCGTATAACGGAGGGTATCGCAAATGACATTACGGGATTTAAGATATAAATTAGACAAAAAGGAAATAGGCGCGGTTGAGCTTACTCAGGAGTATCTGCAAAAAATAAAGGAGCGGGACGGCGTTATTAAAAGCTATATAACCGTATGCCAAGACGGCGCGATCGCGCAGGCCAAGGCGGCGCAGACCGTAATAGACGCGGGTAATTCCAAGCCGCTTACGGGCATACCTCTTTCTGTTAAGGATAATATATGCACCGAGGGCGTAAGAACCACATGCGCGTCGCGCATGCTTGAGGATTTTGTCCCGCCGTATAACGCCACGGCCATAGAAAAGCTAAACGCTGAAAATTATGTAATGCTCGGCAAGACCAATATGGATGAGTTCGCAATGGGCGGCTCGTCGCAGACTTCATATTTTGGCGGCCCGAAAAATCCGTACAGCATCGATCGCGTAACGGGCGGTTCATCCGGCGGCGCGGCGGCGGCGGTCGCGGCGGGCTTCTGCGCGGCGGCGCTCGGCTCCGACACGGGCGGCTCGGTAAGGCAGCCGTCGGCATTCTGCGGCGTTACGGGTCTTAAGCCCACCTACGGCGCGGTATCGCGTTGGGGGCTTATAGCGTTCGCGTCCTCGCTTGACCAGATAGGCGTTGTGGCAAACAACGCGTTCGATACGGGCTATATATTAAACACGATCCACGGCTATGACGAAAACGACGCCACCTCGTCCGCCGCGGCAAAAGGCGGTTATACGAAGCTTGTCGGCTCCGACATTTCAAAGCTTAGAATAGGCGTTCCGAAGGAGTTTCTCGACGGCTCGTCCGATGAGGTAAAGGCGGCCGTATTAAAGGCGGCGGATTTTTACAAATCGCTCGGATGCGAGATTATAGAATGTTCGCTGCCGTCGCTTGAATATGCGGTATCGGCGTACTATCTCATATCCTCCGCCGAAGCCGCGTCAAACCTGTCGCGATTTGACGGTATAAAGTACGGTTCCCGGTCGGGACTCGGCGAGGATTTTAACGAGCTTATAAAGAACTCGCGCCGAGAGGGGTTTGGCGATGAGGTTAAGAGACGAATAATGCTCGGCAACTACGCGCTGTGTTCGGGCTATTACGACGCGTATTACAACAATGCGAGGCGGATAAGAACTCAAATACGCAAAGAATATGCCGCAATCTTTGAAAAATGCGACGTAATTCTCACGCCCACGGCGCCGACGACGGCGTATAAGATAGGCTGTCAGGAAAACGATCCGGTAAAGATGTATCTTGCCGACATTTGCACGGTAACGGTGAATATCGCGGGACTTCCGGCAATCTCCACCACCTGCGGCTACGATTTGGACGGAATGCCGATAGGCATGAGCCTTACCGGTAAGGCGTTTGACGAGAGGACTATTATAGCGGTATGCGACCGATTTGAAAAGGACTTTGAGCGAAAGGAGTGTATGCGGTAATGAATTATCAGCCGGTTATGGGACTTGAAATTCACTGTGAGCTTCTTACAAGCTCAAAGGTGTTCTGCACCTGCCGTAACGAGTTCGGAGGCGGGGCAAATACAAGGGTATGCCCCCGCTGTTCGGGTATGCCGGGCACACTTCCGCTGCTTAACAAGGGCGCTGTACGGCTCGCGGCAAAGGCGGGTTTCGCCACAAACTGCACCGTGAACAATTACAGTGCGTTTGATAGAAAGAACTACTTCTACCCCGACCTTCCGAAGGCGTATCAGATTACGCAGTTTGACTCGCCCATATGCACGGACGGATATATAGATGTGACAGGCGGCAGAAGAATACGAATAAACAGAATACACATAGAGGAGGACGCCGGAAAGCTCGTTCATGACGATTACGAGGGCGTTTCAATGGCGGACTACAACCGATGCGGCGTGCCGCTTATAGAAATAGTAACAGAGCCGGATTTCCGTTCAATCGAGGAGGTCCAGGACTTTGTCGTGCAGATAGGCAGTCGTTTAAAATACGCGGGAGTATGCGATGCGCGAATGGAGCAGGGCTCATTGAGAGTTGACGTCAATATCTCACTAATGCCCTACGGCTCGAATGAGTTCGGCACAAGAGCCGAGATTAAAAACCTTAACTCCGTTAAGTCGATAGGCCGCGCGATAGCGTACGAGATACAGCGTCAGTCCGAAATTTTAGATAAGGGCGGCAAAGTGCTTCAGGAAACGCGCCGCTATAACGAAAACCACGACGACACAAAGGCGATGCGTTCAAAGGAGGAGGCGCACGATTACCGGTACTTCCCCGAACCGGATATTCCGCCCGTGCTCTTTACGGACGAGGAAATCGATGCAATACGGAGGGAAATGCCGGAGATGCCGCACCGACGTTTTGAGCGCTACACAGAAAGCTACGGACTTCCCGACGAGGACGCGAAACTTATTCTCGCGCAGAAGGAATTTTCGGATTTCTATGATGAAGCCGTTAAAATCATGCCGGAATATAAGCTTATTTCAAACCTCATGCTGGGCGAAATAAGCCGACTTATAAACGAGACGGGCAGGGATATAACGGAGCTTAACATATCTCCCGCAGACGTGGCTGAAGTCGCGAAAATGGCGGCGGACGGCGCTGTCTCAAAGGGCAGCGCTAAGGAGATTATAACCATTCTCTTTAACGAGGGCGGCAAGCCGGAAGAAATCGCAAGGTCAAAAGGCTTTATTATGAGTAACGACACGTCCGGTCTTGACGCGGTTATAGACGAGGTTTTGGCGACGAACGCGGACGCGGTGGAAAAGTACAAAGCCGGCAACGATAAGCTGTTCGGATTTATAATGGGGCAGGCAATAAAAGCCTGCGGCAAGGGTGCAAATCCCGGACTTATAAAGAAAACACTCAGCCAAAAGCTGAAGTAATCGAAAGGAAAGAAATATCATGCAGCAGATAAACGGGCAGTCACTCATAAAAGAAATAACGCTTGACGACTTGAAAAAGGCTGTGGGCAGTGATATAACCTTCTGCGCCTGTGTTCACAAGCTCCGTAAAATGTCGGCGTTCACGTTTGTAATTTTAAGAACGGGCAGATACCTGCTCCAGTCGGTCTATGTGCCGGAGCTTTGCCAAACAGAGCTTAAGGATTTATGCGAGGGTGCGTATATAGAGCTTACGGGCGGCGTAAAGGAGGAGCCGCGCGCGAGCTACGGCTGCGAGATAGTGCTAAAGAGCTTTAAGCTGCTCTCAAAGCCGGCGGAGGAGTATCCGCTGCACGTATCCGACAGGGTGCTCGGCTGCACGCTTGACACAAATCTCTCGCATAGAAGCGTTGCGCTTCGCCATCCGCACGAAAGGGCGGTATTCAAGATTGCCGAAGGTGTTGTATCGGGGTTTAGAAGCTTCATGCTCTCGCAGAACTTCACGGAAATCCATTCGCCCAAGATATGCGCCGCCGCCGCTGAGGGCGGGGCAAACATATTCAAGCTGAAATATTTCGGCGAGGACGCGGTGCTCGCGCAGAGCCCGCAGTTTTACAAGCAGACCTGTGTCGCGTTCTTTGACCGAGTATTCGAGATTGCTCCCGTTTACAGAGCGGAAAAGCATAACAGCGCAAGACATTTAAATGAATATATCGGTCTGGACTTTGAAATGGCCTTTATAAACGATATGACCGACGTTATGCGGATGGAAACGGCAATGCTCAAAGCCGTGGTCTGCGAGCTTTCAAAAAATTATAAAACCGAGCTTGAAATGCTTGGCGCAAAGCTGCCGGTTATAGACGATATTCCGGCTGTCACATTCTTTGAGGCGCTTGACATATTGGGCAAATCACGCAACCAGTTTGACCTCGACCCGACGGATGAGGTTAAGCTTTGCGAATACGCGAAGGAGCATTATGGCAGCGAGTTCATATTCGTTACAAAGTTTCCGGGTCTGAAACGTCCGTTCTACGCAATGGACAGCAAGGACGATCCGAAGCTTGCGGAAAGCTTCGATTTGCTGTTTCGCGGGCTTGAAATTACAACCGGCGGGCAGAGAATACACGATTACAACGAACAGGTTTCAAAGCTTGCGCGCTATAATATAGCGCCCCAAGAGCTTGAAAGCTATCTGTCAATCCATAAATACGGTATGCCGCCGCACGGCGGCCTGGGAATAGGGCTTGAAAGGCTTGTAATGAAGCTGCTGGGTCTTGAAAACATCCGACAAGCGTCACTTTTCCCGCGTGATATGCATCATCTGGACCCGTAATTATATATAAAAGACAAAAACATCGGGCACGGTGAAAATCCGATTTAAGATTTTCGCCGTGCCCGATGCTTTTTGGCAAAATATTCGCTGAATTATTCACATATCCAATTTACCGTAATGCCGTCCTTTGTAACAGTCACTGTATTTGTGCCATTATCCCAATCAAACTTTGCGGTCTGTTACCCATTGCCATAAAGAAAAAATAACCGGGCGCTTAGCCCGGTCACGGTTGTCTTTTTTATGCGGAAACGATAACCAATACCAATGTGGTAATCAGGAAAAGAACGGCGACTGTCGTTGTGAGACGAACCTGCATCTTCTCCTTGGTTGTACCGCCCTGTCTCTTGAAGAATGAATCGCCCATATCCGACGAAGCACCTTGAATACCTCTCATACCCGGATCCTTACCCTCCTGCGCAAGCACGATAACGATAAGCAATACCGATACAATGAGGTGCAATACAACGAATACTGTACTCATGAGTTTCAGACCTCCTTTTTATGGGCACACCTGCCCGTGTAATAGCGCTATACCCATCTATTATATCATAAAATTTATAATTTGCAAGCTATTTTTGAAATTTTTTTTATTTTTTTGAAAAAAGACTATACTAAACCAAAAAAATTTGGTATAATACAATGGTGGAGTATATATTTTAAGGAGCGGAGCATGGACGCTGATATTAAAATTGTCAGAGATGAAAAGGAAAGAGTAATAATTGCGGGACTGCATACGGGCAGCAGGGATTATATTAACGATACAACCGAGGAGTCCATGCGCGAGCTTACAGAGCTTGTGGAGACGGCGGGCGGCGAGGTTGTGGGCGGGCTTATACAGAACAGGCCGTCGCCGGACAGCGGCACATATCTGGGCGCGGGAAAGCTTTCGGAGCTTAAAAACGCGGTGGATACGCTGCGCGCGGATATAGTCGTATTCGACGACGAAATGTCGCCGGCGCAGTTGAGGAACGTAAACGAGTACCTCAAAATACGCGTGCTTGACCGTTCGATGCTCATACTCGATATTTTTGCAATGCGGGCAAGGTCGGGCGAGGGCAAGCTACAGGTCGAGCTGGCGCAGCTCAAATATCAGCTTCCGCGTCTGCACGGGTGGGGGCTTGAAATGCACAGGCTGGGCGCGGGTATAGGAACAAGAGGCCCCGGCGAAACGCAGCTTGAAATAGACCGCCGCCACATAAGGACAAGAATTAACGCGCTTGAGGCGGAGCTAAAGGAAGTTAAAAAGCACAGAGCGCTGTTAAGAGCGCGGCGCGAGAAGGACGATGTTATTACCTGCGCGCTTGTGGGATATACGAACGCGGGCAAATCGACGCTTTTAAATCGCCTTACGGACGCGGGTGTATTTGCGGAGGACAAGCTGTTTGCCACGCTCGACACAACATCGAGGTCGATAACGCTTGACGACAATCGGAAAATAATAATGATAGACACAGTCGGATTTATACGCAAGCTGCCGCATTATCTTGTCGAGGCGTTCAAGTCCACGCTTGAGGAGGCGGCAACGGCGGACTTCCTGCTGCATGTAATAGACGTGTCGTCCGGCGAAACGGATAATCAGATAAATGTGGTGAACAATGTTTTACAGGAAATAGGAGCCGGCGGCAAGCCGACTATAAACGTGTACAATAAATGCGACATAAATCCCGACTACGTGCCGGCGGACGGCGGAAGGTCAAGGCATGTCTACATAAGCGCGCGCACCGGCAAGGGCATTAAGGAGCTTATGGAGGCTGTTTCCGATACCGCTCCCGGCAGGAAGCAGAGACGCAGACTGCTTATACCGTATAGTGAGGGAGGAGTGCTGAACATGCTGCACGACAGCGAAAAAATCATCAGTGAGGAATATACGGCAGACGGCACAGAGGTGGAGGTTCTGCTTGACGCCAAGCTGTACGGCAGATTAAAGGGGTTTGAGGTATAATGTCCGTACGGGAAACATATAAAACAGTCGCGGAGGAGTCCGAAACGCTGCTTGTTGAGAAAAAGTCGAAATTCATATCCCACGTAAAGCCTGTGGATAACGAAGCGGACGCGTTGGCATATCTTAACGGGATACGCTCGAAGTATCCGGACGCGCGCCATAATGTGTACGCGTATGTAATAGACGAAAATAATATATTCCGCTATTCCGACGACGGCGAGCCGGGCGGCACGGCGGGCATGCCTGTGCTTGACACAATACGCAAATCCGGTATTGTCGATGTAATTGTTGTAATAACCCGCTATTTTGGCGGTACGCTTCTGGGAACCGGCGGACTTGTCCGCGCATACAGCGCGTCGGCAAAAAAAGGTCTTGAAGAATCCGGAATAATAATACGTACAATGTGTGATATTATATCTGTAAAGGTGGGATATGACCTTGTTGGAAAGCTGCAATACGCATTTGCGGCGGACGGTATAGAGACTGTTGATACATTATATGAAAATGACGTCACCTTCTTCGTTGCCTCGCCCAAGCCCGAAACCGAAAGGCTTATGGGCAGGGTTACGGATATTACAAGCGGGAAAGCTGTGATAAAAATCATATACGAAAAATACATTGATAAATTTAATGAATAGGAGGATACAAAAATGGAGATTAACTTAACAAAACAGACCTATGACGGCGAGGTACTGCAATCAAATGTGCCGGTACTGGTGGATTTCTGGGCGCCGTGGTGCGGGCCGTGCCGTATGGTGGGGCCGGTTATATCGGAGATTGCCGACGAGTATGAGGGCAGAATAAAGGTTGGCAAGGTAAATGTGGACGAGGAGGGCGAGCTTGCCTCGGCAAACGCCGTTGTGTCCATCCCCACCGTAATGCTATTTAGCGAGGGTAAGCTCGTGGGAAAGCTTGTGGGAGCGAGATCGTTTGACGATTACGCCGATATGATTGAAAGATTTCTGTAATTATTCACTTTTGCCGAATAATTATACAAATAAAATTCAGTTTTTTTCAAAAAAAGCTTGCATTTTTATGCGTTATAGTGTATAATGGTGTTTATTCATGGGAGCCTTCCTGAAGGCTCCCGTTTGTGATTACCACATAGAAAGGACAATATGAAATGTTAAACGATGTAATAGCGTTGGATAAAAAATACTATATGAACACGTTTGGCGACAGGCTTCCGGTCAGCTTCACCCACGGCGACGGAATGAAGCTCTATGCCGATAACGGCGACGTCTATTATGACTTCCTCGGCGGAATTGCCGTAAATGCGATAGGGCATTGCCATCCTGATTTCACCGCGGCTCTTAAAGCGCAGATAGATAAGCTTATACATACGTCAAGTCTTTATTATATAGAAAATCAGGCAAAGCTCGCAAAGAAGCTCGTGGATAATACATGCGCCGACAAAGCCTTCTTCTGTAACAGCGGCGCGGAGGCGAATGAGGGCGCGTTTAAGCTGGCAAGAATGTACTTTTATAAGAAGGGAAGCAACAGGTCGGAGATAATCTCGCTTGACCATTCCTTCCACGGCCGAACCATTGCGACCGTAGCGGCGACCGGCCAGGAGCATTATCAGGCTCCGTACCGTCCGTTTACGAACGGATTTAAACAGGTTGCGCCAAACAGCCTTGAAGCGGTGGAGGAGGCCATAACGGACAGAACGGCGGCGGTTATGGTCGAGCTTATCCAGGGCGAGAGCGGAGTGTATCCCATGGATACGGAATATGCCAAAAGGCTCAGACAGCTTTGTAACGACCGGGGAATACTGATGATTGTAGACGAGGTTCAAACCGGCATGGGAAGAACGGGAAGGTTGTTCGCGCATCAGCTCTACGACGTTGAGCCGGACATATTCACCTGCGCGAAGGCGCTCGGCGGCGGCGTGCCGATAGGCGCGGTATGCGCAAAAGCGGAGGTTGCGGCGGCATTCGAGCCGGGCGACCACGGCACCACGTTTGGCGGAAATCCGCTTGCGACAGCGGCGGGACTTGCGGTATTTGATATATTTGAAAGAGAGAAGCTTGTTGAAAACAGCGCGGTAATGGGGGAGCTTTTTAAGCGGAAGCTTGAACATGTCGCGGCGAAATATCCCGACAAAATTGTTGAAGTGCGCGGCACGGGACTTTTAATAGGCGTCGAGCTAAAGCCGGAAATCGCGCCGTCGGTATTTAGAGCGCTGCATGAGAAAAGGATGCTTACAAGTCTGTGCAAGGGTGTTACAATCAGAGTTGCGCCGGCGCTTAATATTAAAGAGTCGGAAATAGATTTATTCATAAAGGCATTGGAAGAAATTATGGAAGGGGAAATATAAATGAAGGATTTAATCAGCTTACACGACCTCACAGCCGATGAGGTACAGGATTTATTAAAGCTCGCCTTAAGGCTTAAGGCGGAGCTTAAAGCGGGCATTCCGCACCCGATATTAAAGGGTAAGACGCTCGGAATGATTTTCACAAAGTCGTCCACGCGAACAAGGGTTTCGTTTGAGGTGGGCATGACACAGCTCGGCGGCTATCCGCTGTTCTTGTCATCCAATGATATTCAGCTCGGACGCGGCGAGACAATTCACGATACCGCCAAGGTTTTGGAGCGCTATCTCGACGGCATAATGATTCGTACATACGCCCACAGCGACGTTATCGAGCTTGCAAAAGAGGCGAGCATTCCGGTGATAAACGCGCTTACGGATTTGCTGCACCCGTGCCAGGTGCTTGCGGATCTCATGACAGCATACGAACACAAGGGCAGGCTTGAAGGACTGAAATTCGCCTATATAGGCGACGGAAACAATATGGCGCACTCAATCATGTACGGCTGCGCAAAGGCGGGGCTTGACTGCGCGATTGCGACTCCTTCGGGCCATCATTGCGACGCGGAGGTTGTGGATAACGCAAAGGCGGACTTTAAGGCGTCCGGAAAAACGCTTCTTCTTACGGAAGATCCGGTTGAGGCTATTAAGGACGCGGACGTGGTTTATACGGATACGTGGGTTTCTATGGGACAGGAAAAGGAAAAGGAAGAGCGTATCAAGGCGTTTGATGGCTATTGTGTGGATTTAAAGCTATTTAAGAACGCAAAGGACGACGCGGTATTTATGCATTGTCTGCCCGCATACCGCGGCTTTGAAGTAACCGAGGACGTCATAGACGGCCCACAGAGTGTAATATTTGACGAAGCGGAGAACCGCCTGCACGCGCAGAAGGCCGTAATGGCGACATTAATGGGTTGATTATGGCGCTTCCGTTACATGTATATTATCAAAACCTGTTCCAGATACGCCCGGCGACCGAGGAGGATATTCCGGATATAATGAAGATTACCCGCGAGGCGTTTATGAAATATAAGGAGCTTGCGGATATAGAGCATATTGACGCGCTCGACGAAACGTATGATGACGTGAAGCGGGATATAGACAATGAAAAGAAGATTGTACTGCTTGCTCTCTCCGACGGCGAGCCTGTCGGCTCGGTACGCGTTGAGGTATTCCCGGACGGCACGGCAGAGCTTACCAGATTTGGGGTTAAAGTCACAAGCCAGAACAACGGTATCGGCAAATCCATTATGAACTTAGTAGACAGGTTGATGATAAAAAGAAATGTTAAAAGAATACACCTTTATACGGGCGCGAAAATCACATCGCTAATCCGTTTCTATTACGGGCGCGGTTTCTATATCGATTCAACCGATAAGTCGCGCGGCTATATAAGAGCAAAGCTGGTAAAGGATTATGAATAAGGAAAAAAGCATCCGTCGTATTAAAATTGCGGCGGATGCTTTTTTTATGCAAATATTTACATAGGATAAAAATGCTGTGCCAAATAAAAAAACGATATGTAATTTCAAGCCATATATTTACGATAACTCTGTTTTTATATAAAAATGTATAATTAAACAGGCCCAAAACCGTAAAATTTATAAATAAATTATTACCAAATGACAAATAACCTCTTGATTTTTTATAAAACTTATGCTATTATATATTGCGTGAGTAAATTTTATATGATTATAGGGTAATAATCGAGATTATGAAGGAAGGATGGAAATGGACAGGCGTATATATCTGTCGTCGCCGTGTATGTGCGGTGAGGAACAGAAATACATACAG
Source organism: uncultured Clostridia bacterium (assembly GCA_947628515.1). Lineage (GTDB taxonomy): Bacteria > Bacillota > Clostridia > UBA1381 > UBA1381 > Ornithomonoglobus. The sequence goes on from CANRAG010000007.1 coordinate 14,314, forward strand.
GAAGCGTTTGATACAAACTGGGTAGCGCCGCTTGGCAAGAACGTTAACGAGTTTGAGAATGAAATAAAAAAATATCTCAATGTAAACGGAGCGGTAGCCATGAGCGCGGGAACGGCGGCAATACATATGGCATTGCGAGCTGTCGGAGTGGATACGGGCGATACGGTATTCTGTCAGAGTATGACATTCAGCGCAAGCGCGAACCCGATAGTGTATCAAAACGGAACGCCGGTTTTTATAGACAGCGAGAGGGATACATGGAATATGGATCCTAACGCGTTAAAAGAAGCGTTTAAAAAGTACAGACCCAAGGCGGTAATAGCGGTGGATTTGTACGGGACGCCGGCAAAGCTTAAAGAGATAACGGATATATGCGATGAGTACGAAGTACCGTTAATAGAGGATGCCGCTGAGGGTTTAGGCGGAGAATACAGAGGCCGAAAGCTCGGTTCATTCGGAGAATACGGAATACTGTCATTTAACGGAAACAAGATAATCACTACGTCCGGCGGCGGAATGCTTGTCGGCAATGCCGAGGAAACGTTAAAGAAAGTGCTGAAATGGATAACGCAGTCACGGGAGCCGGAGCGATGGTATGAGCATAAGGAGCTTGGCTATAACTACAGAATGAGCAACATCGTAGCCGGAATAGGCAGAGGGCAGATGACCGCGCTTAAAGACCATGTGGACAAGAAAACTGATATATACGAAAGATATGGGAAAGCGTTCAGAGATTTGCCGATAACATTGCAGCCGTATGAGAAGGATACAAAACCTAATCATTGGCTCAGCGCGGCGACGATAGATAAAGGCGGTGGCATAAGTCCGTTTGATATAATGGACAGGCTTGCGGAGGAAAATATAGAGACGCGGCCGATTTGGAAGCCCATGCATATGCAGCCTTATTACAGGGATTGTGAATACTTCACATACGAAAACCAAAACAACTCGGAGGATATATTTAAAAGAGGCTTGTGCCTGCCGAGCGACATAGCTCCGAATATGACAGAAGCGGAGCAGGAGAGGATAATAGAAATAGTAGGAGAGCTGTTCTAATGTATGCTAAATACATAAAAAGACCGATGGATATAGCGCTATCGCTCTTAGCGATAATATGTCTGTCGTGGCTTATGTTAATAATAGCGGCGCTTGTGCGAATAAAGCTTGGTAAGTCGGTACTGTTCAAGCAGCCCCGACCGGGCAAAAATGAAAAGATATTTACGATGTACAAATTCCGCAGTATGACGGATGAACGGGATGAAACCGGCGAATTCCTACCTGACAGCGAGAGACTCACGAAGTTCGGCAAGTTTCTAAGGAAAACAAGCATTGATGAATTACCGGAGTTATTCAACATTTTAAAAGGTGATATGAGCATTGTCGGCCCCAGACCGCTTTTGGTGGAATATCTGCCGAGGTACGACGAACACCAACGGCGTCGCCACGAGGTACGTCCCGGCCTGTCGGGACTTGCGCAGATACACGGCAGAAACGCGATAAGCTGGGAAGAAAAGTTTGATTGGGATGTGCGATACATAGACAATATAACCTTTTTGGGGGATATAAAAATTATATTCGAAACACTCTGGAAGGCATTCGTTAAAGAGGAAGGAATAAGTGCCGAAGAATGCGCTACTATGGATGAATTTATGGGAATAGAACAGAAAGAGATTTCAGAAGCATGAGAGATTTGTATATTATAGGTGCCGGGGGATGTGGACGAGAGGTTTTGCAGTGGATTAAGGATTCTGGCACCGAATATAACATCATTGGGTTTCTTGATGATAATCTTGAGGCTTTAGATGGTTTCCAATGCAGCCATAAAATAATATCAAAGATATCGGAGTATATTCCGAAAGGAAATGATGTATTTGTATGTGCAATAGCCAATCCCGATATTAAAGAAAAGATAACGACTTCTTTCATGGCAAAAGGTGCGCAATTTATTAATATAATCCATCCTACTGCTGTGATTGCCGAAACTTCTGAAATAGGAATTGGTGTTGTCGTTTATCCATATTGCGTTATATCGGATAATACAGAGATAGGTAATTTTGTTACGCTTAATCTTTATAATTCAATCGGGCATGATGCAAAAATCGGTGATTACACAACGGTTTCCGCGCATTGTGATATTACAGGAGCAGTTAAAATAGGGAAAAAAGTATTTATGGGAACACATGTTTCAATAGTGCCTACAGTTAAAGTGCAGGATGAGGCGGTTCTGTGTGCCGGAAGTGTGGTTATGAATAACATAACAAAAGGCAAAAAGGTTCTCGGAAATCCGGCAAAAAAATTTGAAATATAAGGAGAAAGAATGAATACGGTAAAAGTTAGCGGCATAAAGATTGAAGCTGTTTATGCATGTGTGCCCGATAATGTAATCGATAATACAACAGCATGCAAGCCGTTATTCGGAGACAGTGTTGAAACTGTAATAAAAAGTACGGGTATAAACAAAAGATATGTTGTATCTGAAGGCATATCTTCTCTTGATTTATGTTGTGGCGCAGCTGAAAAACTCTTTTCGCAGACGGACATAAATAGAGAAGATATAGGCGCTGTAATATGTGTTACGTTTACACCGGAATATCTTATGCCATGTAATGCAATTGCGGCTCAGGATAGACTGGGCATAAATAGAGATGTTGCGGCGTTTGATATTGCTATAGCTTGTTCGGGTTATTGTTACGGATTATGGATAAGCTCAATTATGGCAAAAAGTCTCAATAAAAAAATATTGCTTCTCAATGGCGATGTCCAAAGCGTTTACACATCTCCCGAAGATAAATCCACTGTGCCTGTTATGGCGGATGCAGGAACGGCGACTGTTATAGCGCCGTGCAATAATGATGATGATGAATGGTTATTCACTTTTTACTCAGACGGATCACGTCGGGAAAGTTTGTATATCCCTGCGGGCGGCTCTAAAAATAGGATAAGTGACAAAGCAATACGCTATAACATATTGAAAGATGGAAGTAAAATTCGTGATATAGATATACATATGGATGGATTTGAAATTTTCAAATTTGTTGCGCAAGATGTGAGTAAGCTGATAGATACATTCTTATTTGAAAACGGTATAGATAAGGATGAAATTGACGTATTTGTGCCACACCAAGCTAATATATATATGATTCAGCAGCTGACACGAAAACTTAAGATAGATAAAGAGAAAATGTGGAAGGCGGGAGATGAATATGGCAACTCATCCTCATCTTCAGTACCGGTAACAATTGCGTCACAAAAGAACAAATACTTTAATAGTGGCAAGAAAAATATGTTGCTATCCGGATTTGGGGGAGGATTATCGGCGACTGTAGGATATATAACATTTTATGGCAGTACATCATGCGGGATTTTTCAATATTGCAAGAAAGGTTGATGAATATGGAAGAGAGGTTTTTAACATTTGTTGCAAAGCTGTTTAATGTAGATAGAGCGAACGTATCTCTTGATACTGAATATATGTCTCTTCCTGAATGGGATTCGCTTATGCAACTAAGGCTTGTTATGGAGGTTGAAGCAGAATTTAGTTGTGAAATACCTATTGATGAGGTACCTAATCTTAATACCCTGAGAAAGTTCTACGAGTATGTTGAATAAGGAGCATATGATGGACTGCATTTCCGTATTATCCAACATCAATCTTGAAATGTTAAAACAAATACTTAATAAGAAATACGATATTTATACACCACCGGGTTATGGCGATGTGATAGGCGAGCTTATAAATAAGTCATCCGGGTTTTACAACATACGAAGTGAGTTTTGCTTTATATTAATTGATGGATCAGATGAGTTTTCTGCATATTCCGAATGCAAATCGGGGAAGGAAAGACTTGATGAATATATTGATGTTATTGAACAGGCTGTTATACAAAACAGAGAAAAATTGTTCCTCATAGCAAATATGGATATTCCTCAAAAACGTATTGGTCCGGTAAAAACAGTTCGGATAGAGCGATTACTTGAAGCATATTGGTATGATGAAATAAGCAGGTTACAAAGCACATATGATAATGCGGTAATATTTGATTTGAAAAATCTAATAGAAACTTGCGGGCGAGAGGATTTCTATTCAGTAAAATTGTGGTATATGGGCAGTATCCCTTATTCGCTTAACGGTATGAAGTTGATAGCCGAAGAGATTGACAGCATATTGAGCAGTTACAAGGGAAAACGGCTTAAATGCCTTGCGATAGACCTTGACAATACGTTATGGGGCGGGGTTATCGGGGAAGAAGGGATAGAAGGAATTTTGCTAAGTGAGTCAAAAAACGGCGCAATATATTATGATTTGCAAAAGCGGATAAAAGAACTAAAGGATACGGGTGCTATTCTTATTATTTTGTCGAAGAATAATGAGGAAGATGTCGAACGTGTATTTAACGAGCATCCTCATATGGTGCTAAAAGACAATGATTTTGTTTGCAAGGCTATAAATTGGGAAAACAAGGCGGAAAATCTTTTCAAGTTAACGAAAGAAATTAATATTGGAATTGATTCGGTGGCTTTTCTTGATGATAATCCTGTTGAACGCGATATTATGAGGAATATTGCTCCGGATGTTACAGTTATTGATTTTCCGAATGATATTACAAAGCTTAGTGATACATTGAGAGATGTATATAATAAAAGCTTTAGAGCATTTGAGCTAACAGATGAAGATAAAAAGAAAACAGTTGTGTATAAGCAGGAACTTACCAGAAAATCTGAGTCAAAACGATTTAAATCACTTGATGATTATATAAAATCACTTAAAATTGAACTGGATATGCATGAAATAGAAGATTCCGAAATAGAAAGAGTTTCTCAGCTAACACAGAAAACCAATCAGTTCAATCTGACAACAAAGCGTTATACAGTATCAGATATACTGGAAATGAAGGTTACAGGGCATAAAATATATACTGTTCACTCAAAGGACAAGTATGGAGACAGCGGTTTGATAAGTGTAATTATCATAAAGGTTGGTAATGATACCGCATATATCGACACATTCCTTATGAGCTGCCGTGTTATGGGGCGAAAAATAGAAAATGCGATTATAGGTAGACTTTGTGATGAGCTAAACAAAAAAGGCATTACGACAATTAATGCTGAATTTATAAGAACAGCTAAAAATAAGCCGGTTGAGTGTTTATATGATGATCTTGGGTTTAATCTTGTTTCCGAGAATGATGCTGTTAAGAAGTATATTGCGAATACAGACAGTATATGTAAATATAGTCTGATAAGTTTTAAGGGGTAGTATATGGAAATACATCATATAGGGTATGCTGTACGAGATATTGTAAGCTCTGCACAGGCTTTCAGAGATTTAGGTTATAAAGAGAGTTCCGGTATTGTTGATGATGTGGCAAGAAATATAAAAATCTTATTCATGAAAAATTCCGAAGGGTATACAATAGAACTTGTCGAGCCTGTTAATGAAAGGGCTTCAGTATACAATGCGTTAAAGAAAAACGGAGAGGGACCGTATCATATTTGTTATATTGTTGATGATATAGAGCATGCTTTAGATGAATTGAAGAAGAAAAAATATATGATTGTTTGTAAACCTCAGAAAGCGAAGGCAATAGATGATAAACTCGTCGCGTTCCTATACAACATTAGAGTGGGACTTATAGAATTAGTGGAAAGGTGAATATATGGAAAAGTTTTTAGAGGAGATCGCAGATATTCTTGAAGTGGAACCTGAGGACATAACAATGGATACAAATTTTAGAACAGATATATCGGATTGGAGTTCAATGATGGGATTTTCAATCCTTGTTCTTCTTGAGGACGACTATGACGCAAGATTGTCGGTGGAAGATTTCATGAAGTGTGAAACAATATCTGATTTGTATAATGCAACATTGAAATAAGAGGTGGAAGATGAATGAGTGCTATTTGGTAACCGGAGCGGGAGGAGGAATGGGACATGAGATCGCAAAGCAATTGCTTGATAAAGATAATTTTGTTGTTGTAAGTGATCTTTATGAAGACGTTCTAAAATCCATGTATTCAGAGTACGAAAGGTGTGTTATCATACCCCAAAATCTAATGGATGTTAATTCTGCGAAAGAGATTGTTTCGGCGGCAACAAAACGCTGCGGGAAGATAAAGGGTTTTGTTCACTGTGCAGGATTTGATAAGATGGCGGCAATAACGCAGAATAAGTATGATGACATAATCGGGCTCATGACAATCCATGCGATAATTCCTATACTTATATGTGGTCAGATTGCCAAAAAGATAAATCATGCCGATAGTTGCTCGATTGTATTGATATCGTCGGTTTCGGCTCATGAGGGAGCGGCAGGACATACTGCATATGCCGCTGCAAAGGGGGCAATAGAAGGATTTTTGAAGCCTGCGGCAGCGGAACTTGCAGACAAGGGTATAAGGATAAATGTCATAGCGCCGGGAGTTGTGCAGACAAACATGTCTAAGGGTTGGATCGAAAAACTTGATGATAATCAACGAAAAAGACTTAACGCACAGTATCCGTTCGGGCTTGGTAAACCGGAGTATATAAGGGATTTGATAGACTTTTTGCTAAGCGACAAATCAAAATGGATAACAGGGCAGACGATAATAATTGACGGAGGTCGGCTTTGCAAATGAGTAATCATAGGAAGTATAATGATTGTTTTGGAAATCATGGAAATGTAGAGGATTTATAGGAATCGTAAAGGGATACAAATGTATGAAAATTTGCTACATAACAACAATATCGCTGACTATTCGCGCCTTTTTTATTCCACAGCTTGAATATTTATCTGAGCATGGATATGATGTTACGGTGATATGTTCGTATGATAAGAATTTACAAAACGATTTGGGAGATAACATAAAGTATATACCCATACATATAGATCGAGGTGTTTCACCAAAGACAATAATTAAATCCATAAAGAATTTAATCAAGGTTTTTAAAAAAGAAAATTTCGATTTGATTCAGTATTCTACTCCTAATGCTGCTTTTTGCGCCGCAATTGCAGCTATATTGACGAGAGTGCCTATAAGAAATTATCATTTGATGGGACTAAGGTACTTGGGAGCGGAGGGTATAGCAAGATTTATTTTAAAAAAAATAGAGACAATAACTTGCAAGTTGTCTACACATATTGAATGTGTGACGAAATCAAATCTTGAATATGCAATAGCAGAAGGGATATTTCAACGAAAAAAAGCGGTAGTAGTAGGCAACGGAAGCAGTGGCGGAGTTGATTTGATTAGATTTGATGTGGGCAAACGGATAAAATGGAATAAAGAATTACGCCGGGAGTTAAAGATTGACGAGCATGATTTTGTTTTCGGATTTGTAGGAAGAATAACAAGAGATAAGGGAATCAATGAAATTCTCGAAGCCTTTTACAGATTAAATGGACACTGTAAATTGTTATTAATAGGGACGCAGGAGGGGGTACATACACTTGACAAAAATCTGTGGGCAAAAGCAGCCAAGGATAAAGATATAATTTTTCACAAAAATGTCAGTGATATAGAAAAATATTATGCCACCATGGATGTTTTGCTGTTACCAAGTTACCGTGAAGGCTTCGGTATGGTTATAGCGGAAGCTGCCGCTATGGGTACTCCGGCAATTGTAAGCAATATACCGGGACCGGTTGATGTAATACGAGACGGAATAACAGCATATACAGTGAGCGCGAGAGATTCAGACAGTTTAAGGAAAACTATGCAAATGTTTTTGGACAATCCGAATAAAAGTAAGCAGATGTGCGCAGATTGCGTTGATTTCATAAAAAATACATTTGATAATAATATATTATTTGAAAAAATATTGGAAAGAAAAAATGCGTTGATGTTAGACATATAATTTCATGATTAGGAGCATATATGAAAAAGACAGTGGTATCATTAGTAAAATACTTTGGCTTAATATATAATCTATATTTTTATATTTGCAGCGGATTTATTAACATATTGAGACACTTTGTCAAATCGGACGATAAACTTATTTTGTTTAATAGCTTTGGAGGAAAAAAGTATGATGACAGCCCAAGAGCGATATATGAGACAATGTTATCGGACAAGCGATTTAATAATTATAAATTTATATGGGCGTTTCACGAGCCGAAAAACTTTTCGGTGCCGGGTGCAGAAAAAGTAAAAACAGATACATTCACATATTTTAAGATTGCATTAAAGGCAAGGTGTTGGATTACAAATTCAAGTATAGAACGAGGTTTGAATTTCAAAGGAAAGAAAACATTTTATTTTAATACTTGGCATGGTACACCCATAAAGTATATGGGAATGGATGTATCTTCGTCGAATAAATCCTTTACTGGTAAGGGCCAACATAAATTTGATGTAATGACATCTCAAAGCGAATATGAAACCAATATATTTTCTAGAGTGTTTAATATTCCACGAGAAAGGTTCCTTATGTGCGGCTTGCCGAGAAACGATAGGCTGACGAAATATACAGAGTCTGAAAAGTCTGTGATAAGAAAAAAATTTAATGTACCCGAAGGGAAAAAGATTATATTATATGCGCCGACATTTCGTGAGTATGAAAGGGACAACACATTTGGTTGCATTTTGTCTCCGCCTGTGGATTTGGAGAAATGGGAACGAGCTTTGGGCGATAAGTATTGTCTTTTGTTCAGAGCGCATTATGAGGTCGTGAAGATCATGAATATGAAGGAAAACGACTTCATAAAGGATGTGTCGAATTATCCGGAACTAAACGACTTAATGATAGCAACGGATATTCTTATATCCGATTATTCAAGTATATTTTTTGACTTTTCAATCATGGATAAGATAATGTTGCATTGCAGAGAAATTTGGAAAGTGCAATACGAAAATCGGAGAGAAGTTTTCCACGTCAAATGTAAAAAAAGGACTAAAAGACATTTACAGATTGTATCATGTTGGGGAGGTAAATATCAATGTATAAATCATTTCCGATTATAGATTTTTTAAGGCAGCGGTTCCAGCATTTTAACTATAATAAATATTGGCGTATGCGTAATTATATACAGAACCATAAAGAGAAAAATATATGGTGTAAAATAAGAGCATGGTTCTATTTGTTACGGATTAAAAGGATGGATGCTTATAATAACGCATCATTTGGAACACATATAAGTAAATGTGCATATTTTAAGTCTCCGCCGTATCTTCCACATGGAATCAAAGGAATTATTATATCAAATCAAGCCGTAATAGGTAAAGAAGTGACAATTTACCATCAAGTAACTATTGGAGGAGGGAAAGATGGTGGTTCACCTGTAATAGGAGATTATTGTTTGATTGGCCCCGGAGCGAAGATTATTGGTGGAATTCGAATAGGAAATAATGTAAAAATAGGCGCAAATTGTGTTGTAGTTAAGGATATACCGGAAAACCAGTGGTTGTAAGCAGACCAAGAATTATTCTCCATGAAGAATAGAAAAAGTCGTTTCATAAATCGTTAATAAACCGATGACATTTATTTAATGCTGCTGTTAATTCATTTTATGATAGAAAGGTGATTATTTATGAATATGCCGTTGATCAGTATTATTATACCTGTCTATAATGTTGAAAAATATTTATCACGCTGTTTGGACAGCGTGATAAATCAAACATATAAAAATTTGGAAATTATATTGATAGATGATTGCAGTACGGATAACAGTCTGGAAATTTGCAAAAAACATAAGGAAAAAGACAATCGTATTGTTGTGGTTGGTCATGAACGTAACAGAGGAGCAAGCGCGGCTCGCAATACAGGAATGAAAACAATTCATGGTGAATATGTAACATTTATAGACAGTGATGATTTTGTACATAAAGATTATGTGTTACATATGTATAATATCATGACAAAATATAATTGTGACATAGTGCAGACATCGTTTTTTTCCGGCGATGCAAATATATTCCCGAAGGAAACAAAAAAAGAAAAAATAACGTTCAAGAACAAGAATTCATGGGCCGAAGGGTATAAATATAAAGTAATTGCTCCTGCGAAGTTATATAAAAAGGACATTGTTAATAATATTTGCTTCCCAGAGGGGAAGACAATTGAAGATGATGCAACATATTACAGATTTGCATATAACAGCAACAAAATATGTATATCGAATATTCGATTATATTATTACTATTCAGCAAATCCTAATTCCACATACAGAGCGCTTAAAGAGATAAATATGGATTTTATAGATATATATGAGGATAGGTTAAAATTCTTCAAAGAAAAAAATGAGCCATATCTGTTACAGAAAAGCTATGAAAGGTATGCGATAGTGCTTTTACTTAATTATTGTAATTCTCGACATTTGAAAATAACTGACGAGCAGAATGAAATATTACTGAATAAGTTTAACGAAATATATCCAAATGCCGTAAAAGGAGCGTCCCCCATACAAAAACCATTGTTAATCGCTTTTAAGACAGCGCCTAATCTTTGCAAAAGGATTATGCGCATTATCAGGAGATAAGTTGTGAGAGTATTACTTATAACAAGTGAAGAATGGAACGATACGGTGCATGGCAATAATGTGTTGTCAAACTGGTTTAACGGATTTCCGGCAACATTCGCTCAGGTCTATGCAAGCCCAGGACTTCCGCAGAACAATTGTTGCCGAAAATATTTTCATATTACAGATAAAATGATGATAAACAGTATTCTACACGGAAAAAAAGCCGGGAGAGTGCTGACAGAGAACGATAAATACGTTCCCACAGGCGAAAAATATAATTCGACAGACGTACAGGGGATAGGATTTTTGAGAAAATACTGCGGAGATTTTCTTAGAACATTGGAGGCCATAGTATGGGATATAGGTAGATTTGACAAAGAACGATTGGGAGAATTTGTCCTTGAATTTAATCCGGATATAATATTTGCTCCAAGATTTGCGAGCAGTAAAATGTTGAGACTGGAAAAAACAGTTCTGGAATATGCTAATTGTCCTATAGTGGCATTTACGGGAGACAATGAGTATTCTCTGAGACGATTTAATTTTTCACCGTTTTTTTGGATAAATTTATTATACGAGCGTTATCGGCTCAGGCAAATGATGAAGAGGTATTCACTATATTATACTTTATCGGCAGAGCAGATGGCTGAATACGAAAAACAATTTGGAATAGATATTAAACTGTTAAGAAAATGCGGGGATTTTACGGAGAAGTATATAGAAAAGGAAATTAATAAGCCGATTAAGATTGTTTACGCGGGAAAATTGTATATGAACCGTTGGAAAACGCTTGCTGAGATTGGTATGAGTTTAAAGAAAATAAATTCTGATTCGGTAAAGGCAGTACTTCAAATTTATACGATGGATACGGTTACCGAAGCACAAGAAAAACAGCTTCATGATAATCGAAATATATTCTTAAAAGGAGCAGTATCACCGGAGCAATTGACGGAAATTTACAGAAATGCGGATATTGCTTTGCATGTTGAATCATTTGAATTGAAACACAGATATGCGACAAGAGTTTCCTTTTCCACAAAAATCATAGATTGTCTGGCAAGCACATGCGCGGTTATGGCAATAGCGTGGAAGGAGCATTCAGGGCTTACATATTTAAAACATGAAGACGCGGCAATATGTATAGATAGTCCAAAGAAAATTTATGACACGCTATGCAATGTATGCAATCATCCTGAACTTATACGTAAATATCAGAAAAAAGCATGGGAATGTGGCATACGAAATCATAGGCGGGAAGCTGTGCGGGATATGCTTTATAATGACTTTGTAAAACTCATAAACAACAATTAAAAGAAAAACCGGCGTTACATTAATCATATTTTACAGATAGGATAGATAGGGTAATGTTTGTATATATAATTGTAATACTGATGTGTTTCGTTTCAATGGTTTTTAGTAATAGAAACCAAATACTTATTACAGAGGCACAAAGGAATAGCGAGAGAAAAAAACTATATATTGCAATCATAATATATATGATTCTGCTTTGTGGATTTCGTTCGTATGACCGTATTTATCATGTGGGGATGGATACATATACATATGCTACTATGTATAAACAGCGTGCATCAGAAACATTCACGGAGATTATAAGTTTAGAATCTACCGATAAAGGATACGTTTATTTAGTATGGTTTTTAGGTCGAGTTTTGCATATGAATTTTACTGTAGCTATGATGCTTTTTGCTTCGGTTTATATTATTGCAATGGCAGTATTCATATACAAATATTCAAAAAATATATTTGTAAGCTTGTTGGTTTTTGTGGGAATGGGTCTATATATATTCGCTTTTTCCGCAATACGGCAAAGTTTGGCAATGGGTATTTGCTTAACGGCATATATGTACTGTGACACTCATAAAGGCATTAAAAGCTTTTTTATTTATACTATAATGATATGGTTGGCATATACAATTCATGCCTCGGCAGTGGTGTTCTTTCCCGTATATTTTTTGTGTAGACTTAAAATGAATACAAAATATATTTTTATTATGCTTGGGATTGCTGCGATTATCCTTATATTTAAGAATGCCGCTACATCAATAATGTTTCAGTGGGCGGGTAATATTTCAACTAAATATGAAAATGCGAGTAATTTGATAGAAGAACAAAATGCCGGAATGAGATTATACGTATTTATAATATTTATTATTCTGCTACGTATTATATTTAAGGGAAGAATAAAAAACAACGAAAAGAATGATAATCTTATATATATGATGCTTTGCATGTTAATAGCATTCCCTATGACGCAAGGCGGGGGAGCGTTAATGAGAATATATTTCTATTACTATATGTTCATAGTGGTATATTTGCCTAACATAGTAGAGGATATAAAGCTCAAGAATGACAGAATGCTCACATATTTCGGACTTATATGTTTTCTGTTATGGTATTTCTTTTCGAGTGTTTTACAGGGAATGACGATAGTTCCATATAGTTTTTTTTGGCGGAGATAATGTAAATGAAAAAGATACTATTTTTAATAAGCACTTTATCAGGCGGAGGAGCCGAGAAGGTTTTAGTGAATTTGGTAAATAACCTTAATAGTGAGAAATACGATATAACGGTACAGACAATATGGGATATAGGCAAACACAAGAAAAATTTAAATGAAAATATCCGATATAAATCTTTGAATTCGGCAAATAATAGTATATTAAAGCGGCTTAAAGGTTATCTGATATTGAAGTTTTTACCGCTTAGTTGGGTATATCGGCAATACATAGATGACAATTACGATATAGAAGTAGCATTTTTGGAGGGAATACCTACGAAAATTTTATCGGCATCGAATAATCTTAATAAATATGCTTGGGTGCATACAGATTTAATGAATTATTACGACGGACAAATAAAAGTGTTTGGTTCTATATTTAATAACGCACAAATATATAAGAATTACAAAAAAATAATAGCTGTATCCCAATCCGTCAAAAAAGCATTTAAAAAAAGATTTGGGTTTGATGATAACGTTATCGTAATACATAATCCGATTGATAAAAAAAATATTATACAATTGTCGAAAGAAAACATTATTGAGATTGAGATCCCCTATAAAATGAAGCTTGTCACAGTGGGAAGATTGTGTGAACAAAAAGGCTACGACCGCCTTATTGAGGTAGCTGCAAAACTACGTGATGATGGATTTGATTTTGTATTGTGGATTATAGGTGATGGATTGGAAAAAGATAATTTGCATGAGTTGATAGCGAAATATGAGCTCAAAGATTACGTAAAACTGTTAGGATTTTGTGATAATCCGTATAAATTTATGCGAGCGGCTGATTTGTTTGTATGTTCGTCAAGGGCAGAGGGGTTTAGTCTTGTGGTGGCGGAAGCCATGATATGCCAGACACCTGTCATAAGTACCGATTGCGCCGGGCCTGATGAACTTCTGGAAGGACAGAAATATGGCGTCCTTGTTGAAAACGATACACAGGCGTTGTATGAGGGGATAAAAAGGATTATTACCGACAGCGAGCTGTTAGAGCATTATAAAAAGATGGCAAAAGAGCGAGGAGAACAGTTTTCGCTGGAAGATACTGTCAAAACAGTAGAAAGGCTTTTTATATGAGATACATATTGCAAAATCTTAACTATGCCGCACATTATAGGGGTACATTATTAGCTCACATATTCGCGCTTGAAACTGAGTTAAGCAAATTATGTGTGGGTGTGATATATTTATTCCCCGAGGCAGCGCGGGAATTGGACTGGGTAAAGTCAATGCAGTCGGAAGGACGCATCGTTTATTTTAAAGATGAAGATGTTCTAAAGACTTTAGAAGATATAATGAGCGAGCATGAATATAATATAATCCACACTCATTTTTGGAACACTAGGGATTCGAAAGCGATAAAGAGGCTTAAAAGAAAATATGACATTAAGCACATAATACATCACCATAATCATTTTATACAATATAGAAAGACAAATGTGATAATAGATAGCTTAAAAGAAATAAGAAAAAAACAGTTAAAGCATAAGATAAGATGTGATTGCAATATAGCCTGTGGAATCGATGTAGAGAAAGATTTAAAAGAACAAAGGTTTAGCAATGTTGTATGCGTTCGCAATGCTATAGATATAAATAGATTTGACAAGATTGCTCAAACAAATCGCAAGAAATTTCAAATATTGGATACCTCAAAGATTTTTCTTATGTTTGGTTATCCATTTTACAGAAAAGGCGTCGATATTGCAATAGATGCGATGAAGTATATTGTCAAAGAAAACAACTATGTTTTGTGCATTGTTTTTGCTGCTAAAAAAAATATGGAAATAGATAAGATAAGACAGAAATGCGGCAAAATTCCCGAGTGGATACGGATACTGCCTCCGGCGGAGGATATAGGCTCATATTACAGAATGGCGGACTGCTTTTTATCGCCAAGTAGGGAGGAAGGATGCTGTTATTCGATAGTTGAGGCGGGATACTGCGGCTTGCCGGTAATATACAGCGATATAGAAAGTCAGCAGCATATAAAGGATATACCGGGATTTTATGAATTTCGCAGCGAAGACTATATAAGCTTAAGAGACAGGATTATCTCTGTGCCGGAAAAATCTTCTCTTAGGGAGCGAAAAGATATAATAGCTAAGGAATTTTCTATGTCAAAGTGGTGCGAGGGAATAATAAGCTGTTACGAAAAATTGGGCTTGCAAAAAGGAGTAATGTAAATTGAAACCGTATTTGGTAGATGTACCGGTGAAATTGAATATATGGATACGACCGGAGTGTCAAAGAAAGCAATTTGAGGTAATAAAACAGGCACGACCAAGCATACTGTTTCTTGTTTCAGACGGAGGCAGAAACGAAAAAGAGTGGGAAGCAATATACCAAAACAGAAGGTTATACGATGAGGAGATAGACTGGGAATGTACCGTATACAAGCTGTACGAGGATAAAAATAACGGTATGTATACCGTGGGAAAGAAAAGCAGAGAGCTGGTATGGAGCAATGTTGACAGATGTATTTTTCTTGAGGACGATGTCATTCCCTCGGTATCTTTTTTCAGATATTGCGCGGAGCTTCTGGAAAAATATAAGGATGATTACCGTGTCCATATAATTAACGGGATGAATCACTTGGGCGTATATGAGGACGTCAATACTGACTATTTTTTTTCAAGAGTGGGCTCGATTTGGGGATTTGCGACTTGGAAAAGAGTATTTGAGGGCTTTGACGATTTTTCATATTATAAAGATGAATACGTTTTGAAGCGGCTCATGAACAATTCCGGAAAGGACACAGTGTTAAAAGAATGCATGACGGCATATCCTCAAAATATTCTTGAGGGAGGACATTCCCCGGGTGGAGAATTTTGGTTTACTTTCGATGTTTTCGCGCAAAATCAATTAAATATTGTGCCTAAAAAAAATATGATAAGTAATATTGGGTGTACGGAGGATGCGGCCCATGCGGCAGAATTAAAGAAGATGTCAAAAGGCGCGCAGCAAATATTTAATATGAGAACACATGAATTAGAGTTTCCGCTAAAGCATGCAAGGTATGTTATACCTGATTTTAGCTATGAGAAGCGTCAAAAAAGAATTATGGGATGGCATCATCCACTTGTCCAAGTTTACAGGAAATGCGAATGTTTTGTAAGAGCATTGTATTATGATGATTTTAAAGCAAACTTGAAAAAAGTAAAGCGGCGAATAATAAGAGAGAAGAAAATAGAAACTTGATATGGAAAACAGAAGCGACATAGAAAAACAAAGCGCAAAGCAAATAAAAGCAGGAGCAATAATTTCATACATAAGTGTAATAGCGAATATGCTGCTCGGATTTGTGTACACGCCGTGGATGCTCAAAATGATAGGCGATAGCGATTACGGACTGTATTCCACGGCTACAGCATTAATCGCTATGTTTATGTTGGATTTCGGACTGAGCGCGGGCGTGTCGAGGTTTGTGTCAAAATACAATGCCGAGCACGATCAGGAAAGCGTAAACAATTTTCTCGGTCTTGTGTACAAGCTATATCTTGTTATAACGGTGCTTATATTCGTTGTGCTTACGGTTATATTTTTCTTTATTGAAAGGATATACACGGGATTTACGGCGGATGAGATATATAAGTTTCGTATTGTATACATAATAGCGTCGCTGTCCACGTTGGCAAATTTTCCATTTATAACGCTCAACGGGATACTTACCGCGTATGAAAAATTTGCCGCACTTAAGATTTGTAATTTGGCGACGCGGCTTATGACGGTGCTGTTCACCGTGGCTGCACTGCTCTGCGGGCAGGGCGTATATATGCTTGTGGCGGCAAACGCGTTAAGCACTATAATAATTATATTTGTAAAAATCTATATTATAAAAAGAAGAACTCCGATCAGGGTCAACTTCCGTTACCGAAGCCGAAAAATGCTAAAAGAGATTTTCGGGTTTTCGATATGGAGCACTGTAGGAAGCGTTGCGCAGCGATTTATATTTAATTTTATGCCGACCATATTGGGAATGGTAACAAACACTGTAGCAATAACCAGGTTTTCGCTTGCAAGCGCACTCGAAGGATATACATGGACATTTTCAGAGGCATTAAACGGATTATTCCTGCCGAAGGTATCAAGAATAACGGCAAGCGAGGATAAGGATGTATTGCCGCTAATGATAAAGGTAGGCAGAATAAATCTTATGATAATAAGCCTTTTGATAATAGGCTTTGTCGTTTTGGGCAGAGAATTTATAGAGTTATGGCTTGGTGGAAATTATGGTGATGTGTATATAGCGACCCTGTTTTTAATAATACCCGGAATAATATCACAGCCGCAGCAGATTGCCAATACGACCGTAATAGCGCTTAATAAAGTGAAGATCCAAGCGATAATAATGTGCGGAAGCTCATTAATCAATGTAATATTGGCATATTTTCTGTCAAAAAAATGGGGAGCCGTCGGGGCATCCGCATCGGTTTGCGCGGCATTCTTTTTCAGAATGATATGTATGAATGTTGTGTATTATAAGGAGCTGCATATAGATTTAAAAAAATTTTTCACAGAATGCCATATAAAGATGTTGCCTTCACTTATAATCATACTTGCTATTGGATTGTGCGAAGCTCACTTTATCCCGCTGAGGGGGTTGATAGGTTTTTTGACTAAGGGAGCATGTTTCACCGTAACATATGCCACCATTATGTGGATTTGGGGAGCCAACAGTTATGAAAAAGACCTTATTAGATCCGTGTGTTCGGGAATAAAAAATAAAATATCAAGTTGATAATATGGGAATGTTTAGAATATGTGTTCAATAAGATACAGGATATGAAGAAAGGGTGTGCAAAAGCATGAAAAAGCTTTTATTGCTCGGAGGTTCAAGGTATTTATTGCCGGTTATAAAAACGGCGCATCATCTTGGCGTATATGTGATTACCTGCGATTACTTGCCTGATAATATCGCGCATAAATATTCGGATGAATATATAAATATAAGCATCGTTGATAAAGATGCGGTTTTGGCAATGGCAGCAGAGAAGAAGATTGATGGAGTTATGTCCTTTGCATGCGATCCCGGAGTGGTGACCGCGGCGTATGTGGCGGAAAAGCTCGGCTTGCCGTTTCAGGGCTCTTATGAGTCGGTTCGCATATTGCAGGATAAAGGTCTGTTTCGACGGTTTTTGCAGGATAACAGCTTTAATTGTCCTAACTCAAAACGATATACCAACGCAGACGAGCCGTTTAATGATATCGACTTCTTTCATTGGCCCGTGATTGTAAAACCGGTGGACTCCGCCGGAAGTAAGGGTGTTACGCGAGTTGATACGGTGGACAAGCTTGCAGAAGCGATTGAAACGGCCATAAGCAGCTCACGCTGTAACTCGTTTATAATAGAAGATTTCCTTACGTTTCGTGGATACCATTCGAGCGCCGATTTGTTTACGATCGACGGAAAACTGGAGTTTACCACATATTCGGATCAGCTTTTTGATTCAGAAGCGGACAACAAATACACTCCGGCTATGATTATTTGGCCGTCGACCATGGAGGAAGAACATCGGGCCGTACTGACATCGGAAACGCAAAGACTAATGGAGCTTTTACATATGAAAAATGGAATTTATAATGTTGAAACTTGTGTTGGTAATAATGGGAAACCATATATAATGGAAGTTTCCCCTAGGGGCGGTGGATGTAAGATTGCGGAGATACAACAGATGGCAATGGGTGCTGAGCTGATTGAGAACGAGGTCAGAAGCGCGCTTGATATGCCGATGAAAGAGATCAAAAGTCATGCCGCAGACGGACATTGGTGTGAAATGGTCGTACATGCGAGACCGGGGCAGTCGGGTCTATTCTCAAAGATAATGATTGATCCCGAAATTGAGAAAAAATATGTAAAGGTGGTAGATCTTTCGATAAAGCCCGGTGATGTTGTACAGCCGTTTACTGGGGCCAATACTTCTCTGGGAGATATTTTCCTGCGGTTTGACAGTCGAAAGGAACTTGATGAAATAATGGGAAAGACCCATGAATGGCTTCGGATTGAGATGAAAGCGTAGGGGAGATGTTTATGAAAGAAATCGGTGGATATATGGATTTGGAGAGAGCGCACGGAACAGAATTTCACGAGAATGCGATAGCTCTGAACAGCGGTCGGCACTGCTTAGAATATTTAATTCGCGCAAAAAATATCAGGAAACTGTATATACCGTATTTCCTTTGTGCGTCTGTCAAAAATCTGTGCGTCAGATTACATTGTAAATATGAGTATTATCGAATTGATGGGGAACTGCATCCGATTTTTGACGAAATACTAAACAGCAATGAGTATTTGTATATTGTCAATTATTACGGACAAACCGATAATGGGACGATAAGAAAATACAAAGAGAAATATAATAATGTCATTATAGATAACGTGCAGGCTTTCTTTCAAAAACCAGTTGAAAACATCGATACCTTGTACAGCTGCCGGAAGTTTTTTGGCGTGTCGGATGGAGGATATCTGTATACGGACGCAATTTTAAAGGAAATTGATAAAGATGTGTCATACGATAGGATGATGCACGTTCTGGGAAGATTTGAAAAGGACGCGTCGTTTTTTTATGAAGATTATCAAAATGGAGAAAGGGCGTTTAATGAACGGAAAATGAGAAGTATGTCAAATTTGACACACAATTTACTACGTTCTATTGACTATGATTACTCAGGAAACAAGAGGACGGAAAACTTTTCATATTTGCATCAACAACTAAGAGATAAGAATAAATTAACGCTGATTGTTCCGAACGGAGCGTTTATGTATCCGTTTTATACGGAGAAAGGCGCGGAATTGAAGAAGAGGCTGATTGAAAACAAAATCTATGTTCCTACTCTGTGGCCTGATGTGTTTGATATATCGGATAAACAGTCTATCGAATGGGAGCTTGCGGAGAACATAGTTCCTCTGCCAATAGATCAGAGATATGATGCGGAAGATATGGAATATATAATTGAAAAGATAAAGGAGTGTTCGTAGTATGGAGCTTTACGGAAAAAAGGTCAAGCTGCGTGCAATTGAAGAAAGCGATCTTGAAATGTTACGCAGTATGAAGAACGATCCGTGGACGGAGGAAATGGTAGTCGGTTGGTGTCCGCCGATTTCAACGGCTATGCAAAAGAAATGGTTTGATTCGATATCGTTGGATAATAACAAAATGCTATTTGTGATAGAGACCAAAGAGGAGGGCGCAGTAGGATATACTTGTCTGATCAATATTGACTGGAAAAACAGAAAAGCGAATGGCGGTATAATGATAAAAAATAAAAGGAATATGTCTAAAGGAATTGCAACAGATACATATATGACAATACTTCGATACGCTTTTATGGAATTGAATTTGAATAGAATAAATGGTTCGATTTTGGATTACAACAAGGCTTCCCAGCACGTATTGCTTGATAAAGTGGGTTATCACAGAGAAGGAGTGCAGAGGCAAGCCATATATAAAAACGGACAATATCATGACTTGATTATGATTGGAATTTTAAAGGAGGACTATATGAAGAAAATAGATGAGACAGGGTACTGGAAGAGGCCTATAGATGGTGCGCATGAATTTTTAGGGGGGGGGACACCCCAGTAGTATTTTTGCGCTTTGCGGCGCCTCTGCCCGTATAAGGAGGCGCGTGGCATGAAAGATAATGCAAATCTTCGAAAGGAAAGCGTTAGCGGGAAATTTGCCGGAAAAGTGCTTTTGGAACTGGGCACTTCTGTTGCCAGCGCAGATATTGTTAAATATGCGAAAAGTGAGGGCGCATACGTAATAGTTACAGACTATTTTCCAATAGAAAAATCCGAAGCAAAGCAATACGCCGATGAAACAGCGATGATAAGCACACTTGATGTGGACGAACTTATTAAATTTGCAAAAGAAAAGAAAATAGACGGCGTTTTTTGCGGAGTAAGTGAGCGGATTTTGATTTCGGTTTGTTCTATAGCGAAGGAACTTAAGCTCCCATGTTACTTTACAAAGGAACAATGGACCATTTTTCAGAACAAAGCAAAATTTAAAGAGGTTTGTAAGCGTTATGGAATACCTGTTGCCGAAAGCTTTATTTTGAATAATATACCTACCGAAGAAGAACTTGACGATATTGATTACCCCGTTATTGTAAAGCCCACAGATAGCAGCGCAAATATGGGAATATCAATTTGCCGATCAAAAACGGGTATGGACGCAGCGATAGCAAAGGCGTTGGATTTTTCAAAAGAGAAAAAGGTGATAATTGAAAAATTTATTGATGGGACAGAGGTAAGCTGCACTTATGTGATAAAGGACAATGTGTGCAAATTGGTATGTATGGGTTCAAAATATGCTTATGAAAATAGCGCCGGACTGAGAGCTCTGGCTCATGCTTATATTTATCCTTCACAATATTTAAAAGAATATATGGAAAATTTGGATGGTAAAATCACAGCCATGTTGGAGGGCCAATGTCTTAATAACTGTACCGTTTTTTTTCAAGGAATTTACCAAAACGGTAATTTCTGTTTCTTTGAAGCGGGATTAAGAATGGAAGGCACTGCCTCGTATAATATTACAAAAGAAATTTCCAGGCAAAACTTTATGGAATTCATGGTTGATAATGCTATGTCCTTAAATAGTGATTATGATTTAAATTGTGAGGATGCGACATTTGGAGGAAAAACATTTGTTAAATTCTCGCAAATCATCAGCGGCGGACAAATCAAAAGAATAGAAGGTTACGATAAAATAATATCTCATCCCATGATCTTGTCGTCAGAACAAAGGCATGGGATAGGCGACACCATAATAAACGATGGAACGTTGTGCCAACATATGTTCAGATATGTTTTGTTCGATGAGGACATAAAAAAGATTTGTGAGATGATACGCAAAATTCAAAAAGAAGTCAGGGTATATGATGAGCATGGAAACGATTTGTTGATTGATGACTTCAAGCCGGAAATCATGTTGGAATGGTGAGGTAGGCTATGTTAATAATCGTTATTTTGTACTTAATAATTACGTTTATATTAGGTTATTTAGCAAAAAAGAAGAGCAAAACAGCGCGTTCATTTCATGGAGCAAATTTAGGTATCCTTATGTGTGTGGTTGCCGGAGCAGGTGAATGGATGGGAGGCACATCCACTACCGGAGTGTCGGAATATGGTTATTTATATGGCATTTCCGGCGCTTGGTACACCATTGCAAATGGAATAGGCATATTATTTTGTTCCGTATTTTTCGCAAAATTGTACCGCAGTTTAAATCAGCCGACAATTCCGGGAATTATAAGTCATTATATTGGCCAAAATGCCCGCACCGTGTCAAGCGCAATTCTTATATTTGTAATGCTTATGGTGGGGGTTTCTCAAATGATAGCCATTGGAACCTTGGGACATATTTTGTTTGATTTGAATATTGGCGTATCAATAGCTGTATTGGGGATAGTGGTTTTAGTATATACTCTTCTTGGCGGTATGGTTGCGGTGGGATATACGAATACGATGCATTTGATAGTTATGTATGTTGGAGTTATTGCGGCTGTGATAGGAGCATTTTATAAATCCGGAGGTGTTTCCGAGGTAATGGCAAGCCTTCCGGAGAGTTACACACAAATATCAAGCATTGGAGGAGTTAAAATCAGTTCTTGGGTGATTGCTTCTATTTTGGGAGCGTGCACTGCGCAGGCAGGAATTCAACCTGTTCTTATGGCAAGAGATGAAAAAGTCGCAGTAAAAGCATCATTATATATATCGCTCATTGTTGCCCCGTTTGGCATACTGACTGCCATTCTTGGCATGGTAGCAAAAGTATGGTATCCAAATCTGTCAAGTGCAAAATTGGCTTTGCCAATGTTAATGAACGGTTTACCTGCCATAATGTCTGGACTTGTAATAGCGGCAATGCTTGCGGCAATACTTTCAACGGCGTCACCAATATTTTTATCATGCGGGACGCTTTTCACAAAAGATATTTACAGAAGGATTTGTCCGGATGTTAATGATAAGAAAGAATTGGTTATTTCAAGAATAAGCACCGCAGCGGCGGGAATTGTCTGCATAGTATTGGCAATTTTGATGTTCAATTTTTCTGCGGTTTTAGATATTGTATATTTTGCGTATTCTCTCAGGGGAAGCTTATTTATAGTACTGTTGTTTGGAATATACTCAAATAAATATAAGATACCTGAAAGACAAGCGATAACGGCGATGATTATAACATCTATGGTTGGATTGGGCTGGGTAATATACAAGAGCGTTTGCGGACATTATCCCATTTCGGATTACATAAGTGAAACGTATGCTTCTGTAATAGCTGCATTTATTTCTATGGCTATTATCAAGATATTAAGTATCAGAAAAAGCATTGTAAAAAGGAATGATGAGATTTGAAAATAAACGTAACTCATATTTGATGCAATGTTGAGATTATAAAATGATTTTAAAGGAAAAATCAAGGAGTTAAAAATATGCGCAAAGAAACCAAAATATCGGATGTGATTATAATTATACCAAGAGTGTTTCGAGATGACAGAGGCGAGTTTTTTGAATCGTTTAGCATAAACAAACTAAAAGAATACGGAATAGAATTTACTCCTGCTCAAGAAAATTGCGATCTTTCCGAGGAAAAAGGAACGATACGCGGGCTTCATTTTCAGAACAATCCCATGGCGAAAGCAAAGCTCGTGTGTTGTACTAAAGGGCGGGTTATGGATTTCGCTGTTGACTTGAGGAAAAATTCGCCTATGTATTTAAAATATGTAAAAGCAGAATTGTCAGATGAAAATAAATCAGTTATATATACCGCAGATTTGCGCATGGAGCTGTATTCATTTAATAATGCAGAAGACTATTTAAAGGGACATTACGGAGAAAAGTTTATGGAAATGCCTCCGATTGAACAGAGACTGATAGGAATTAATCACGTTGAAATTTTCCGGAATGAAAAAATAATATAATCAGTACGGAGTAGAACGCCATGAAAAGAATTAATGTAACACGGTCGTCAATGCCGAGGATAGAGGAATACATAGAAGAAATCAAAGACCTGTGGGAGAGCAGATGGCTGACGAATATGGGCGCAAAGCATAGCGAATTGCAGGACAAGCTGTGTGAGTATTTGTCCGTACCGCAGGTGTCGCTTTTTACAAATGGACATCTCGCGCTTGAAGCGGCGATTGCTTCAATGAAGCTTACGGGCGAGATTATAACAACGCCGTTTACATTCGCCTCAACGACACAGGCTATTGTGCGAAATGGATTAACACCGGTATTTTGCGACATAAAGGCGGATGACTGCACAATTGACGCAGATAAGATAGAGGAGTTAATAACCGATAGAACATCCGCTATTATTCCTGTGCATGTATACGGGAATGTATGCGATGTTGAGAAGATACGCGAGACAGCAAAGAAGCATGGCCTAAAGGTTATATATGATGCGGCACATGCGTTCGGAATAGAAGTTGGAAACAAAGGAATAGGTTCATTTGGAGATGCATCCATGTTTAGTTTCCATGCTACGAAGGTGTTTCATACAATAGAGGGTGGATGCGTCACATATTCAGACAAATCATTGACGTCGAAACTTCAGGTACAAAAGAATTTTGGTATGATAAACGCTTATGATTATCCAGAGATTGCGGGTAACTCAAAAATGAATGAATTTCAAGCAGCAATGGGATTGTGCAACTTAAGACATATAGATGAGAAAATACAAAAAAGAAAAAAAGTTGTTTATCGCTATATAGAACGGTTAAAGGGATTAGAGGGGATAACCATATGGCATGAACAGGACGGGATAAAACATAATTATGCATATTTCCCGGTTATGTTTGATAAAGAATTGTTTGGTAAGTCACGTGATGAAGTTGTGGATAAGCTGAGCGAGTATAATATATATGCGCGGAAATATTTCTATCCGCTGACAAGCCGGTTGCAATGTTATATGGGGAAGTTTCCGATTCAGTCGACGCCCGTGGCAGAGAAATGCGCATCAGAGGTTTTGACACTGCCACTGTATGCGGATTTATCTTTAGATGATGTGGATATGATATGTGATATAATTTTAAATTTGAGGTGACACAGCTGATGAAAGAAAATATAAAAAAATATGGACTTATAATATTTTCATTTGGATTCATCGTTTTAACATGTTTATTTTGGAGCATACAAAAATCAGGATTGATGATAGATGAAATATATCAGCATTGTATGTCAAATGGAGTTTTTCCGCCCTTTGTTGGAGAAAGTAATTCTCTGTGCGGCGAAAATATGATAGATATGGTTATTACCCAGGATGAATTGCGAAGTCTTATAGATGTATCACCTGATACGAGATTTGATTTTGAAAGTGTTTATATAAACCATGCACAGGATGTGCACCCGCCTCTATATGCTATGCTATTACATGGGATATATTCCTTAACCGGGGGGGGGTACTCTAAATGGATAGGTTTAATATTAAATCTTGTATTATATATGACTACTTTAATATTATTATATAAGCTTTGTCAACAAATGTTTGATAGCGGGAAGATTGCGCTATCTGTAGTCATATTATACGGGTTGAGTTACATGGGACTATCGACATTTCTCATGATAAGAATGTACATACTTTTGACCTTGTTTACAGTATTACTGGCGTATATTATCTTACAAATATTACAGACGGATAAAAAATATTTATATCCGCTGCTCACCCTAACAATGTTTGCGGGATTGTTCACACAGTACTATTTTGTGTTTTACGCATTCTTCATTTGTTTGGGGGCGGATATTTATTTCCTTATAAATAGGAATTATAAAAAAGCGGCGATATTTTCGATATTCGCACTGTCGGGAGTAGCGTTGATGTATGGCGTATATCCTGTATGCATAGATCACATGTTTACCAATCAGTTGGTATCGGGAAAAACTGCCGTTAATAACATATTAAATATATCAAATTACGGCAGACGGATTATAAGATTTATAGGTGGAGCTTGCACCGGTTCGATATTGGGTGTTCTTATTGGATTTGTATCTTTTTTCGCTATTATAAAGACAGGCAGGGGCGGAATAAAAAAACACATAAAAACAGATAAAACTATATGGGCAATTATGACTATATTACCGGCATATATTTCATTGATAATATCAGCTATTGTGTCTCCGTATGTTGTGACGAGGTATATATACAATCTGTTCCCAGTAATCGCATTGACAATAGGATATATGATGTGGCTATTAAACAGTGTATATACGGGAAGGAAAAAGTCATTAACAAAATATTTTATTATTGGACTTATAGTGTTGTCTGTTATAAGCATGATTAAAGAGCCGGGATATTTGTATAGAGAAGATAAAGGATACAATGAAAGTATGAGCAAATATTCTAACTCACCGTGTATATGTATTTGCGAGAACAATAATCCGTTTGTGACTCAAAATCTTATGCAATTATTACAATTTAAAAGCATATTTGTAACAGATAATATCAACTCAGACCAAATGATTAAATATATTAATTCATTTGTTGACAATGGAAATATAGTATTTTTGGTGGATGTGAACGCTATGAGTACGCAGGGATATAAACCTGACAAAGCAGTAGAGGACTTTGGAAGAAGTATAGGTTATAATACTTGTGAGAACTTATATATAAGATATAAAAATTCAGCTGCATATGTATTATCATCGAACCAATAAACCAACGGGGGGGGGATATGAATGAAAGGAATAATATTGGCCGGAGGTCAAGGGACAAGATTATACCCAATTACAAAGGTTATGTCAAAGCAACTTTTACCGATTTACGATAAGCCGATGATATATTATCCGTTATCGACGTTGCTTTTGGCTGGGATAAGAGATGTGCTTATAATTTCTACGCCCGAAGATACGCCAGTATATGAGAAGCTTTTAGGCGATGGGACAAAGCTTGGCGTACATATAAGTTATAGGATTCAACCGGAACCGAGAGGACTTGCTGAGGCATTCATACTTGGGGAGGGATTCATCAGCAAGGATAATGTTTGTCTTATACTTGGCGACAATATTTTCTACGGCAAGGATTTCACAAAAATTTTGAGGGATGCGCAAAATAAGCTTGATGGAGCGGTGGTGTTTGGGTATCCGGTAAAAAATCCTAAAGATTTTGGGGTGGTCGAGTTTGATACTGATGGAAATGTTGTATCAATAGAAGAAAAACCGGACAAGCCTAAGTCAAACTATGCGGTACCGGGATTATACTTTTATGATAATGATGTTGTGGAAATTGCAAAGAATATAAAGCCTTCCGCAAGAGGCGAGTTGGAAATAACATCTGTTAATAATGCGTATCTTAAAAGAGATAAACTGAAGGTTCAGCTTATGCAGCGCGGTATGGCATGGCTTGACACGGGAACTCCACAAGGAATGCTTGATGCAAGTAGGTTTGTTGAGACTGTCCAGAAGATGCAAGGTTTCTATATTTCATGTATCGAGGAAATTGCGTGGCGGCGCGGATTTATTGACACAAAGCAACTGCAAAAACTGGGCGAAGAGTTAAAGATGACCGAATACGGGCAGTATCTGTTATCACTTACGGAGGAATAAAATGAATTTGCTAATCACCGGCGGAGCCGGATTTATAGGCGGAAACTTCACACACTACATGGTGAACAAGTATCCCGACTACAACATAATCGTGCTGGATAAGCTCACATATGCGGGAAATCTTGAAACGCTTGAACCTGTGATGAATAACATAAAATTCATAAAGAGCGATATAGCGGACAGAGACGCGGTTTATAGGTTGTTTGAGGAAGAAAAGCCGGATATAGTCGTAAACTTTGCCGCGGAGAGCCATGTGGACCGCTCAATAGATGATCCCGAGATATTTTTGATAACCAACATGCTCGGAACGCAGGTACTTATGGATGCGTGTCGTAAGTACGGTATAAAGAGGTACCATCAGGTATCAACCGATGAGGTATACGGCGATCTTCCGCTTGACAGACCGGATCTGTTTTTCACGGAGGAAACGCCGATACATACGTCAAGCCCATATAGCGCGTCTAAGGCAAGCGCGGATTTATTGGTACAAGCGTACCATAGGACATATAACCTGCCTGTGACGATAAGCCGTTGTTCGAATAATTATGGACCGTACCATTTCCCGGAAAAGCTTATACCGCTTATGATAGCGAATGCGTTAAATGATAAACCGCTGCCGGTATACGGTAAAGGCGAAAATGTGCGCGACTGGCTGTATGTGGAAGATCACTGCAAAGCGATAGACTTAATTATCCACAAAGGCAGAGAAGGCGAGGTATACAACATAGGCGGGCACAATGAAAAGACGAATATCTACATTGTAAAGAAAATCCTTGAACTGCTGAATAAGCCGGAAAGCTTGATAACATATGTAACGGACAGAAAAGGACACGACCTGCGGTACGCCATAGATCCGACCAAGATACATAATGAGCTCGGCTGGGAACCGGAGACGAAATTCGATGATGGCATAGTAAAGACGGTAGAGTGGTATCTTGCAAACAAGTCATGGTGGGAGAAGATTATATCGGGAGAGTATATGGAGTACTATAAGAAAATGTACATAAACAGAGGTAGTATATGATGTTCAACGACAAAATAGTATATATGCGGGGCTAAAGGAAGTGGTAGAATAAAATGAGCAGTAAGGTATTAAAAATAAATAAAGATTATTTATCGGCAGACAATACAAAATGCCTAAAAGGTATCTTGGCTGTATGTATCGTACTTCATCATTTATACAGTGCGACATCGGTACTAAAAGAGATGATTATAGGCAAATTATTTATGTTTATGGGATACTGGTGTGTATCGGTATTTTTCTTCATTACAGGATATGGATTAATGACACAATATAAAAAATACAGGGTACAGTATATAAAGCATTTTTTTAGAAACAGAATAGTGTCTTTTTATACTATATGCTTAATAGGGATATTGTTATATTATTTATATGATGTATGTATTGGTTCCCCCCCCGAAAATACGAATATTAACAAGTCTGACGTTTGGTGGCACTATAATAGCAAATGGATGGTATTTGCAGACTGCACTAATTGTGTACATTCTTTTTTGGGGAATATTTAAACTGGATATAAAAGATAATTATAAAATTGCATTGATGTTTCTTGCATGTTTGATGTACATCGCCATGTGTATTGTGTTTCATATGGAGCCTCATTGGTATCAGACAGTTCTTTCAGTAATATTGGGCATGGTGTGGAGTCAATTTAAAGATAAAATAGACTTAAAAATAGCTAAAAAATATACATTTGTGTTTATAGCATGTTGCGGGTTGTTTGTTGTTTCTGGATTTGTATATAAATGGTTTCAAGTAAAAACAGACATTCCGGCAATTAGCTTGTTCTCAAAAACAGTGTATGTGCTCTGCTTTGCTGTAATCGTGGTAATGTTACTGATGAAACTGCCTATACAATGCGGAATAACCAAAGCTTTGGGGGAAATCTCATTAGAGATATATATGCTTCATGGAATGATGATAAATGCTATACATAGAGTGATAAGCAATGAAATTATATATATTTTTG
>CANRAG010000008.1 GCA_947628515.1 uncultured Clostridia bacterium
GTACATGTAATGGCGCACGCTCCCGTCGGGCTGAGTCGCATCGACACTCGCGCAGCTCGGATTGTCACCGACAGTTTCGGTAGAACCGGTCTGCGCCTCATCGCCTATATAGGTCGTTGCGATTTGCTTTTGCGCCGCATCCGTCGGGTTATGGTGATTACCGATCACTTCAAGCTCTTTATTGTCGGAGCTTCCGCGCAATGTGCTGTAGGACTCCCAAAGCGTCGCGTTTGTATGATTAAACGGCTCGTATGAGATATTGCATTCTATGTGCTCCGTTCCGTCGGCGTTAAGCGCCCATGTCAATCCGTTCTGCGTCTCGTGTCCGCCGGCAGCCGTGCCGGCGGGATATCTCGCTCCCTCCTTGGTGTATACGGGAATTTTTTGCATGCCGAGGCGGTAAACGCTTTCGCTGCCATAGTTCTGAATATGACTTAGCTCACGCAGACGATAGACTTTTTTCTGCTCGTCCGTCAGCTTCTCTGTAAAACGGTAGTTCAGGTTATTTTCCAGACCTGTGATGAGCAAGCCTTCGTTATGCTTTAGCGTAAACTCGGCTGTGTGCGCGGCGATCTCTTTAAGATTTGTTCCTTCAAACGCGGGTCTGTCCGCCGTGGGAACAATGCCGTCATATATATCCGTCTCCGTAAGCGGCGTCCCATCCGCTTTCACCCCGAATTTCAGCATCGTTGTGAGATATTCCGTTCGGGTTTTGAACGGCGAGACTATATCGTCCTTTGTCGTCCCTTTCATCGGACGACGAATGATAACGTCAAAGGATCCCATATGTTTGTGGTCATCGTTGACCTTATCTCCATGACGCCAGCCGATGCTTTCCGATGCGTCCGCGTCTCCTCCGCTGCCGGTCTGCTCCGCCGCCGTAACCTCTGAAACCGGAATCATTTCCGCGTCGAGCAACCAATATGTTCGCGTACCCGCCGGCCGATCCTCTGTCGCCGGGCTGTAGCCGATGCGGTTATCGGGACCGGGCGCCGCCCCGGCGCTCGCGCCCTCCGGGAAAAATGTGGTTACGCCGCAGTTTTCCGCCGTGCTCATACCGCTCTCTTCGCTGTATTCATAAATTCTCCGCGCGAACTCGTTCGTTTGCCCACCGCTCGGGTTATCGCTTTCCTCTTCTCGCGGTATATACAGATAATACAATTCGCTAAGCGGAGTGTAGCACCTTTCACCCGGCGTTCCATCCTCGTTCGCGTAGTAATACTCGGTCGCGCCGCTGGTACCGTTAATCATCGGCACAACCAGTTTGCCGGTATAGGCTTTATTTCCTTCAACATCCGCTCCGTCAGACCGAACCGCCTCAAACAACGCACGCTCGCTGTCGCTATTCAGAATGAGGTCGCTGTTATCGGTAAGCAAATCTATCGATGCTATTCGGCGCTGCCAGCTATTGGCGTATTCGTTATACCATGTGTTGACCGCCTCTATGCTGCCCAATGCGTTCTGTATATATACCTGATATTCAAATTTCTCGTTTTTCCCTTCCTCCGACAGCTCGCCGCCGGGGCTTTCTATTTGTTTTGTGGCAAGCACCGCCTGATCGGCTATAGCCAGCTTACCGTTATTACCCATAAAGTTGTTGACTACTATACCTTCTCCCACGCTGACCGTGGAAGAAATGGTCGGCACATAGTAGCTGTATGCCGTTTCGGTGGTGTTACTATCCTTAATCTTACGGCTCTGATACATATCGCCCACGCGCAGACCGCCCGGTTTCGCAGCTACGGCCCATTGAAAGTACCGACTAAATTCCGCCGCGTCCAGCTTGCCGTCAGATCCCGCCGCCTTTTCGATTTCCGAATTTAGCAGGGTCTGCATCTCCGTCCAGTACTCGCACGCTGTATCCAGACTGCTCTTGCCGCCGTCCGGCGCGTTATCGTCTCTTATATGACAGGTATTTTTCAGATAGTCTCTCAAATCACCGGACTTATATGTAAGCTTCTCGAACGTTGGCTCGCCGCGAGTATCATCGCCCGTGTCGGTACGCGAATAGTATTCGGCGTTGACTCCCGCGTGCCCGTTCATGTCCGTCCAGCATAGCATATCGCCGTTATCTATGTTCACCGAATGAAGTCCCGATCCAAACATGCTGCCTTTCCTTGCGACAACATACTGTATCGCGTCCCCGCCGGTCGCGCCCGCGACCGCGTTGCCGTTCAGATCCTTTCCCGGCTCGCCGTTAGGACGGTAGTATTCAATAACTATAAAGAAGTAATCTTCCGAGGAAAACGATATCGAATCATCGGTATAACCGCCGCCGTCTTTCGACCGCACCTTATCCACCAAATCATCGGTCATAAATATTATCCCATCGTCAACATAGCGGTATTGCCCGCCCTGAGAGTCGGTAATAATACCCTCAGTCATGCGCTCCTTTGCCGACTTGAAATCGGCTTCACTGTTGTAGGTACCCATGAACTCGCCGCCGATCCATGTTCCGCCGCTTTGTTCGGCGTCACCATAGTTCTCCCATGTTGTTTTGCCGTTGCCGCCTTTATGAACATTCTCGCTCGTCCAGCCGACCGTGTTATCCACCGGAGACGGATTGCCGTCCCGTACCCTGTAGGCATGAGCGTACAGAGGCAATGGCTTTTGGAACGTGTAATAACGGTTGTCCGCCGATGCCGAGAAGGACACCGCGGGGTCGCCGCGCGTCACCGCAGCCGATTCGTCATAGCCCACATACGGGGTGTTACTGTAATAGTTGGAAAGAAACCATATACTGTTATCCATACTTCGGTGCGACTCTAGGTATTCCTCCGATATCGCCGCTTCATTCACGCCGATCTGATTTCCTTGGGAATCGCGCTCGATCAGTCTGTCCTGCAAACCTACCCCGTAGAACAGCCGCAGCGGTGTTGCTTGTTCTTTATTGTCAAGATTTGTCTTATACGACAGCACTCCGGCCTTACCCAGCGTTATTTCAGCAAACTGGCTCGGAACAGCCTTCGCAGGTATATCTACATATAACGAGCTGTCATAAGCTGATGCGTTAGGCGCAATGACCCCCTCCGTATCAACGTAATCTCCGTATTCCTCCGTCCATACGCGTATATCCGATAAACGGTACACCCCATCGTAATCCTTGTAAAGTCGGTTGTCTCGTTTCTGTTCGTCTGTGGCGCCGTCCCACAGCGCCCGCAAATCCTCCGGCACTTCTTCGCCGTAGATAGGGTTCATCCTCAGCTTTCCGCTTTCCTCCCGAGCCTCGGCGGAGCTCATTCCGGGAAAATCGAAACGGTAAATCGTATATACCGTGTTCTTTACCTGCTCGGTAAGATTCTCCGGCTTCATATTGTCCGGATCGATCACACCCGTCATCGCCGCGGGGATATAGTCCAACAAGTCACCAAAGCCGATGCGGTATACCCAGCCGTTGTTCCACGCGTCCTGAGCCGACGCGCACCCCGGAGGCAGACCGTCCGGGCTATTCGCTTTTTGCACGGCGGCCGGATCGTCGCCCTTGTACCAGTCCTTCGTGAACTCGCTTACACCCTGCGTTCCGGGACTCGTAACCTTCATATATTCATCGTTCCAACGGAAATCATAAACCGCCGTTCGCACCATACCGTACATTTTACCGAACAGCAAAAGCGACATGTCCTCGGTACGCCCTTCAAACTTGATTGCCCTGTCTTTGATTTCCATATAGTCCCCGATAGGATCCTGATATGTTATTGAGTCGCTCACGCCCGCATCGTTCTTACCCGATACCGGTATGAATATCTTGCCCGTGATAAGACTCAGAATATCGCCGAATATATCCACTACCCTATCTGATTCTATATCAAAAAATCCATCGCTGTACGCAAGATTTTTTACAACGTCCTCGTTTGTGACTATTTCCCCGTATGTACTGTCGCCCTCCTTCGGCAACGGGGAGATCCTTATTTTAATCTGATCGCTATTGGCATTGGCAAGAGTTTCCGAACCCGACGCCCATTGCTTCCACGAATCCATAGCGCCCGTGAATATCTGAGTTTTTCCGTATGCCGGATAGAATGGAATGGTTGTGTCCGAACCGAATTTCGTCTCATCTCCCCAGTGAGAGTTATCAAGGAAATAGTTTTTCGGATCCATAATAGGATACAGACGAAGCCGCCCCCATTGCGGCACATGTTTCGCGTCCACACTCACCGTATAGGTGTTAAGCGGAACCTTACTCGCCTCTGTGACCCTATCTTTCTCCCAACCCGACTTATAATGCTTGTCAACTACCGTCTTCATATACGATGCGGTCATTATCGTCTGCAATACTGCGCCGGAGGTTCCGAAAACATCGTTGTCATTACTGTAAAAGATGCCGGCGAGATCCCAAACCGGCGGTGTATTTAACTCACCGTTTTCCAGCTCCATTCCCATATTATACAACGATGTAATCCTGTTTTTATCCTCGACGCCCGGCAAATATACCTTATACCACTCATCGCCTACGTTGTGCCGTATATCATCGTCCACGTTCGCGCTTGTAAGCCTGTGCCGCGCGTCCTCCCACTCGCCCTGCCAGTGCCTTTGATCGCCTATAAAACGATTGTTCTCACTGTCAAACGAACCGTAATAAAATCCATCCGTGGTCTCACCATCCTCACTCCAGTGATCCATCTTATTAAACGCGAAATTCGCGCCGCCGTCCGACATAATTATCGCGGCGGGGATACGCGCGACAGTGGAATCCTTCCCGTTCGTCAGTTTCTCGGTATAAGTTAGATCCGGCGTTTTTGCAAGCTGTTGATAGGCCAGAAAAATCCCACCCTGAGTATTTGTAAAGTATCCTATATATCTGTCCGCCGTAAGTCTTATGTGGGACGCGTTTTCTCCTTTTGAAAGGTTGTCTTCCGTCTGATCACCGTACCCCGGTCTCGCCTTTACCTTGTCGTTATCCACATTGTTACTTACGATATAATCATAGCTCTCCCATTTATTTTCAGGTTCCGACGGCACTTTGCTCAACACTCCGGTGTATGTGTTTTTCACCGCGTGCGCCTCGACCGTGTAGCACGCATCACGGTTTCGTTTCCACAGCCACCGTCCGTTTTCATATACCAAATCGTCTAAACTGTATAATGTTTCCATGCCGCCGACCGTCAGATACGGATCGCCATTGTCATTTTTCCTATAATGTGCCAAAGGCATTATAACATCGGCGCCGGCTCCGTATGCGCAGATCGACACTCGGTTCTGCGGGTTCTGCGCCATAAGCGCGTCGATCGTCGCGTTAATGGCCGCCACGGTTTTATTGATACGCGAGTTTTCGATACGCTCCGCCATTGTGCGTCTGTCCGCGTCCGCGTAGTTTTCATTGGTGCCGATGTCGTACCGCGTATCCTGCGCCATGGATGCGGACATATCAAAAGCGATAACGAGATCTATCGGACTGGGCGGATACTCGTTGACCACCTGCGAACTGGCGAGCGCGGAGAACACATGCCCGAAATCGGCGTTATAGCTTACGCTGCCGTTATAGCCGTCCGTCTCATAGTCAAGCCCGATAGTATGCCCGTCGGATCCGTTTGCCGCGTCGCCGTAGGCGAAAACGCTTTTATCCGTCCAAATACGTCCCGCATATCGTGCTCCGTTCGTTTCGTTCAGAAGCATATCCTTATAGCTGTCAGTCGTATCGCCATCGGCGATACGATATATGACATTATCCTCGTCCGTTGCTCCTCCGCTTCCCTCGTTCAGCGCGAAAACGCCGTTCCAACCGACCGCTGCGGTGAACACGCAAGCAAGCAACGCCGATGTAAGTCGTCTACATGTTGTCCTGTTCCTCACGAGAATGCCACCTTCCTTTTTTCCTTTAAATACACGTCCCTCGGGACGGTAAATCTCTTTACAACATAATATCGCTTATGTTGTAAAAACGGTTTAGAAAGAATTCATATCGCTTAGCATTATACTGCAGATAAAAAATGTGTCAATATCTTGTATTGGAATTCTTATTAAAATCAAAAAAATACGGCATTTACTACAAAAATGCCGCTTAAAAACATAGAGATCAAGTCAATGTGCCTGAGAGCTGTTTTGATCAAAAGCATTGATAAACATTCAACATCAGCGGTGTAGTATAAGCGGTATCATACATATTATTTAAATTCCCATACTTTATAAAGAAATTTTTGTTGTAAATGTAAAATTTTCTGTAAAATTTTCTTGTAAAGCACAATAAATCGCAGAAAATCCAGTAAAAATATTGACATATTTTTTGATTTGAGATATAATATACAAAGATATGATTTTCTAAATCTCTTTACAACATAAGCGATATTATGTGGTTTTTTATCAGCAGCGCAGCAGACCCAACTTTTGAATTTGCATCATATGGACCGCTCCGCTCTCGATAGTGTAAATTCTTGTGGTATTGATGTTGGAGTGTCCCAAAAGATCCGCCAGTCTCACTATATCTCTTTGAACGGAGTAAAAGGTGCGTGCAAACAAATGGCGGAAATTATGCGGAAACACCTTGCTCTCCGCAACGCCCGCTATTTTGCATAGCCGCTTTAGCATATGCCATATATTGCTCCTGTCCAAAGGTCTTCCGCTTCTTGTCACGAACACCGGTCCGCTTTTTATGCGCAGCCGCTTAATATACGCTTTTAACATTTTACACAGCTGTTTCGGCAAAAACACCTGCCGTATTTTGCCCTTGCAATTTATAACCGCCTGTCCCGCTCGTATGGCCTCGCACGTCACATATTTCAGCTCGGAAATTCTCATACCCGTGCTGCCTATTGTTTGCATTAAGTAATACAGCCTGTCGTCTTTTTTTGCTTTCGCCGCCATGAGCAGTTTTTCGTATTCAGCCTTCGTAAGCTCTTTTTCTTTATCTATAAACACCTCACGCTGAATTTTAAGGGTTTTTACTCTCAACTCATTCCAATTCATAAACGTAAACAAAGCGTTCAGAGCCGACAATGTCGAGTTTACGCTTTGTGGCGCGTATTTTTTGCAAAGCTCCTTTTTATATTCCAAAATCATCGGCTTGTCAATCTCCCTACCGTCCAGCCACTCGTGAAAGAAACGAATGTCCCGCATATATTTGTCTATAGTGTTATCGCTTTTTTCCTCCTCGTACAGATATAGCTTAAATTTATTGATAATATCCTCATTAATTGCTCTCATGCTATCGCTTCCCTTCAATTTTTTATCATCTCTTCTTACTTTCCGAAAAATATTTTTCCAAGGCCGGCGGAACAATATCCGCATACAAAAACGGAATAGAGCCGCGCTATGCCGCTCTATTCCGCAGAACAGACCGTTTAAAATGTTTCAATCCCGTGAAATATCCTTTGCCGAATACGCCGCGCATATTATCCCAATATGCTTTCTATTAATTTCGCGAGCCGTTCGGCCTTTTCCTTTAATACTTCCCGGTTCTTGCCCTCTATCATAACGCGCACAAGCGGTTCCGTTCCGGACGGTCTTATGAGGACCCTTCCCTCGCCCGCGAACTCCGCTTCGAGGTTTTTACATTCTTCGGCTATCTTCTCATTTTCAAGATACGTATCCTTAAGCTCCGGCTTGACCCTGGCGTTAACAAGCACCTGCGGCAGCACCTCCACAATCGACGCCGCCTCCGACGCCTTCATCCCCGTCTTTTTGAGCACGGACAAAAACTGCAGCGCGCTCACAAGCCCGTCGCCGGTCGTGTTGAAGTCCAGGAAAATAACATGACCGGACTGCTCGCCGCCAAGACAATAGCCCTTATCGAGCATTTCTTCCAAAACATAGCGGTCGCCGACCTTTGTTCGCGGTATGTTTAAGCCTATTTTATCACCCGCTATAAATAATCCGAGATTACTCATAACGGTTGCCACAAGCGTATTCTGCTTTAGCTTGCCCTGTTCCATCATATATTTCGCGCATACCGCCATAATCTGGTCGCCGTCTATAATGTTCCCGTTTTCGTCAACCGCGAGCATTCTGTCCGCGTCGCCGTCAAACGCAAGCCCTATATCCGCGCCGATTGAGGTTACATACGCCCTGAGACTGTCCATATGCGTTGAGCCGCATTTATCGTTTATATTAATACCGTCGGGTGTGTTATGTATTGCCTCAACATTTGCTCCGAGCTTATTAAGCGCTTTGAACGCTGTCTGATAGCTTGCGCCGTTCGCGCAGTCAATAGCTATTTTTATACCGCGCAAATCGCAGTCAATCGTCGAGCACGCGAACGCTACATAGTCCTCAACGGCATTATGGTTAGCGCTCACATAGCCCACCTTACCGTGCGTCGGCAAAGCATCGAGTGGCTTTTCGCCGTTTATATACGCCTCTATCTCATCCTCAACGGCGTCGGAAAGCTTATATCCTTCCGAATTAAAGAATTTTATTCCGTTGTACTCGCACGGATTATGCGACGCTGAGATAACAACGCCCGCGTCCGCCTTATATAATCTTGTGAGATACGCCACCGCCGGAGTGGGAATTACACCCAAAGGAATTACCTTTGCGCCGACGCTGCACATTCCCGCCGTCAGCGCGGCTTCGAGCATATCGCCGGATTTTCTCGTGTCCTTGCCGATTAGAATTCTCGGCCGGCGACTAATTCCCTTTGTGAGCACATACGCGCCGCACCGTCCCACGTTAAACGCGAGCTCGGCCGTGAGATCGACATTTGCCACGCCCCTTATTCCGTCTGTTCCGAACATTCTACCCATTGTTATTACTTCCTTTCAGATTGTTATATGCTTTCGTTATATGCTTTCTATAAAGGCTTCCGCTTTTCTTATCGCCTTCAGCGTCTCGCGCTTGGCGGGGCCTCCTGTAACCTTGCGGTCGTCAACGCAGGTTTCCAACGAAATCGCGTCGTAAATATCCTCGTCTATTATATCGGAGAATGACTTCATCTCCTCCATGGTCAAATCGACAATGGCCTTATCGTGCTCAATACAATAAAATACCATATTGCCTATAACCTTATGCGCGTCACGGAACGGAAGTCCCTTTTTCACCAAATAATCCGCGGCGTCGGTAGCGTTGGTAAATCCGCCCTTCGCGCCATTGTACATATTTCCGGTATTAATCTTCATAGTTCTTATCATATCACAGAATACCGGCAGGCAGAGCTTTACGGTGTCTATGCTGTCAAATATCTGCTCCTTATCCTCCTGCATATCCTTATTATATGCGAGCGGTATTCCCTTCATCATTGTAAGAAGTCCCATAAGATTTCCGTATACCCGACCTGTCTTGCCTCGTATAAGCTCGGCGACGTCCGGATTTTTCTTTTGCGGCATAATTGACGAGCCGGTTGAATACGCGTCGTCCATTTCAACGAATGAAAACTCGCCGCTCGACCACAGAATAAGCTCCTCCGAAAAACGGCTCGCGTGCATCATTATAATCGAAATGCAGCCCGCCAGCTCTATCACGAAATCCCTGTCGGAAACGCCGTCGAGCGAGTTCATCGTAACGCCGTCGAAGCCCAGCATATCCGCTACAAATTTACGGTCAAGCGGATATGTCGTTCCCGCGAGCGCACCGGAGCCTAACGGCATTATGTTAGTGCGCCTCCTGCACTCCACAAGCCGCGAATAGTCGCGCTTAAACATCTCGAAGTACGCCATGCAATGATGCGCGAAGGTGACCGGCTGAGCCTTTTGCAAATGAGTATAGCCCGGCATGATTGTATCGACATGCTGTTTGGCAAGCTCGGTAAATGTGCTCATTGTTTCAACAAGCATTTCCTCAATCTCCGCCGTCTCATCCATTAGATACATCCTTATGTCCAACGCCACCTGATCGTTACGGCTCCTGCCCGTGTGCAGGCGCTTGCCGGCGTCGCCTATTCTGTCAATCAGTATCTTTTCGATATTCATATGAATGTCCTCGGCGTCTATGAGAAATTCCACCCTGCCTTCCTCGATATCGACAAGGATATTGTTGAGCTCCGAAACTATTAACTCCGCGTCGGATTTAGGAATAATCCCCTGCTTTCCAAGCATTGTAGCGTGCGCGATCGAGCCTTTTATATCCTGCTTGTACATTCTTTTATCAAACCGTATCGATG
Source organism: uncultured Clostridia bacterium (assembly GCA_947628515.1). Lineage (GTDB taxonomy): Bacteria > Bacillota > Clostridia > UBA1381 > UBA1381 > Ornithomonoglobus. The sequence goes on from CANRAG010000008.1 coordinate 10,028, forward strand.
AGTTGAAATCATCCACCTTTTTATCGGTCGATTTCCTGAATCGTCCGCCCCATAATTTAGCCATTTTTTTATTCCTTTCAGATTTAAGTACTATGATAAAACACATCGCGTAAAATCGTTTTACGATTTTTTCATTGTGTGTGTTTATTATAACATGATTTTTTTTGGATTGCAACCATTATTTAATCCGCAGCCCTCACGCGATAAAAAAATCACCGGAGCAATACGCTCCGGTCTGTCAGATACGCTATTCCTGCGCGGGGTTTACATGTACCATGCAATGCTTTACATCGTCAAAGGCGCCCTCAACGCTGTCATGCACCTGCTCCGCGATTTTATGCGCGCTAAACAACGTAAGATTGCCGTCCTCGGAAATTTCCACATCCACATACATTTTCGCGCCGAACCGCCTTGTGCGCAGCACGTCTATCGACCTCACTCCGTCCACGCCGAGAATGGTATCCTTTAATTTCTGAACCTCCTCGGTATCACAAGCGCGGTCGATCAGGCTGTTTACCGCCTCCATGAAAATATCATACGCCGCCTTTGCGATAAACACGCATATTATAATACTCGCCGCGGGCTCGCATATAGGAAATCCCAAAACGGCGCCGCCTATACCCACCAATGAGCCTACGGATGAAAGAGCGTCCGAACGATGATGCCATGCGTCGGCCATCATTGCGGAGGATTTGATCCTTTTTGCGGTTCGCTTTGTATAGTGATACATCCATTCCTTAACAACTATGGAAACCCCCGCCGCCGCAAGCGCTATGCGCCCCGGTATTATAATTTCATCGCCGCTTATTATGGTTTTAACAGCGGAAATTCCTATCCCCGCGCCCGTGGCGAAAAGCATCATTGCGAGAATGATCGAGAACACGCTCTCAATGCGCTCATGTCCGTACGGGTGGTCGTCGTCCGACTTCTTGGACGCGAGATTTATTCCGAATAATACCGCTACGGTTGAAACGACATCCGACGCGGAATGAACCGCGTCCGAGAGCAGCGCCTGCGAATGTGCCGCTATTCCCACCGCGAATTTTAACACCGATAACGCGAGATTGACTATTATGGTAACACACGAAACCCTGTTTGCTGCCTTTTTATCCATTAATATTCCTCCTTATCCACGGGATAAATCGTAAAATATGCGATCACACTGTCCCGCAAAGGATAAAGAAGCTATCTTTGCTGTCGTTTAAATAACAACCCGGCCACACGCGTTACGCGCTGCCTGTTCAGTATACGCGGTCAACGGCGATGATCTCGGCCGTTTAGTATATACTATGAAGTCAATTCTATCTTGTGAGGATATTCTATCAGATTTAGCCGCAATAGTCAAGCGTATTTTTGAGTTTCCCCATTTTTCCACCACCTACCTCCCCCAAAAAACTTATCGTGAAATGCTGGGGCCTCACCGTTATAAGGAATTGCAAACCTTTCCTCAGTGTTCCGATACTCGTAATCTCCATACCTTCCACTTTTTAAATCCCATTTTGCATCCGGCCAAGTTGTGGCATATCAATTATAAGGTTTTAAATCCTCCTGTATGATTTCAAGTCTGGAATTTTCCATATATCTCTCCTCATCACTGATGCGAACCCTGATTATAAATCGGGCTGTCGCAGGTTTTGCGGCAGCCCATTATCAAATCGTATTACTTTGTTTTTACAAGGGGGCACATTTGTCGGTTCCAGATAAACACCTTAAGCGCTGCCGCTCCCTCCGGAGTTTCAAATGAATTGGTGTTCTGTATGTTTTCTACGAAATAAACGCCCGCAAGCTCTTGCCGTTCATTATACGCCGCAACATAGAGTACATCATCCGGATTGGCGTTTTCGGGTATATCCACGTCAACAACTATACCGTCCCGATCAAATTTTGTAATCGTATAGTCGTACCGCTCTGTTTCATAAACACCAATATCGTAGAAATCTGCATTCTTTATCGGGCCTACTACGCCAAGCAGGATATATGCCGTTACCGCATCATCCGGCGCAGTCGCAGTGTTGTAGTACTCCATAGCCGTCTGATGACCGCTAATCTCACTCAACTCCATATCGAGATTCTTCTTATCCTCAATGTTGGTATCATATACATCCGCATAGTCTATCGGGTCGCCGTCCGCGTCGCAGAATACCATTGTCGCATACATGGATGAGGAATTATTCATTCCATTCCCCACCTTTGACCTGAATCCGAACGCGTATTCCACGCCAGACTCAACGGGAAATGCGTCTGATATTGCAATGGCTTCGCCGCCATCGTCCGCATTCATTCTCATCATCGCAAAGCCATCTGATGCGGTTACTGCGGAAGCCTGTCCTTCAACAATCGTCCAACCTGATCCCTCTCCAACGCCTTTTCTAAAACCTGAATTCTCCACAAGGCTCTTGACTATGTTTAACTCATAGGTTCCGGTCACGTCATCATTATTATCGGAAACCGCAGTGAGTGTCAAATTCTGAGTGACGGTGTCGGGAGATACCGTAATTACGGCATTGCCCGACGCGTTTGCAGTAAGGGTGACCCCGCTATCGCTGTATTCGGGATTGCTGTCAATGGAATAGGTACAGCTTTCCCCATTGATAGGCTCTCCTTCCGCATCAACAATAGTTGCCGCAAAGGTATAGATCCTGTCACGCCCTACGCCGTCAACGTCAAGACTGTCCGCTAAAAGCTTTTTGATATTGATTATGTCGACATTTCCCAACTCAGCAGGTCCTTTTATTATAATCCCGCCTATGGAGGTAACGGTAAGCTCAATACTGTTCTCAACCCGGGAATCTGTTTTTGAAAAAGCGGTGAGCTTAAATGATCCGTTCTGCGCGTCGGGTGATACGGTTACCACACCGCTTGTATCGACCGTAACGCCGACGCCTTCAAGCTCGTCAATTCTCCATTCAACCTTCTCGTCCGGCATGACTCTGCCGTAGTTATCGCTAACAACCGCATTAAAGGAATACTTTCTTTCGCTCGACTTATTTTTGACAAGCTTTCTGTCGCTTGCGCTGATTTCAATACTCGCCGGAGTCGGCTGTGAAGTGAGCAGAATAGTTTTATCGGCGATTAAGTTGCCTCCGTTTTCGCGGGCAACAATTGTCACATATCCTCCTTGTGCCTGTGGTGACACGCTCACAAGACCGTCTGATACCGTCACTCCATCCGGATTATCCTTGACGCTCCATGAGAAGGTTTTTCCGGTGTCTTCCATTGGTGCGCCGCTCTGATCGCGCACAACTACATTAAACTGCGCGCTATTCTCATGACTTAAAATCGGAATTTCATCCGTTTCACCGGAAATATATGCGCTCGTTGCTTCCGGTGCTGTATCGTTAGTGTAAAATATCGCCTTTTCATAACCCTGCTCCGGGTCACTCGGAATAAACACCGCACCGCCTCCTGCCGGTGAAGAGTTGACAAGACTGCTGTGTCCCGGCGTACCGCCTATTGCAACATAACCGTTCTTACCCCTTACAATACCGGTAAGCGGCATGGTCCCGATGTCATCATCACCGGACTTTGGCTCAACCTTTACATAGTTCGCCCTCTCTCTTGCTTTTGAGATTGGCGTTGTCTCGCTTTCTTCTTCGGTAACCATGGTATCCACTGTGTAAATATCACCGCTCATAAATACCACAATGACTCTGGAACCATCCTCTGATACAGCCACATCACCCGCAGGGCCGGGCGTTTCATTGTTTGTGCCTAGGTTTTTTAGTTCCAGCTTATTTCCCTCCGGCGAAGAATTCGTGGCAGGATCAATAAAACTTATGGATGCCGTGCTGTCGCTGCCAATTGTGTTTCTATTGCCCTGCACACCTACCAAAATCAGTCTGTCCAAATACTTTGAATATGTGCTGCCCAGGGTCTTGTACGGTCCCACATTTCCGCCGATGGCTAAGCTCCATGTAAGACCATTATCATTTGTGACGTAGGCTCCCTTGTCCGCCATAGCGTTTGAAACGTAGATTTTGCCGCTATCCGTTCCTGTGATTGCAGACATCGCTTTATTATTCGTATCCACTGTTGTGGAATACCATTTCAGCAAATCGCCGTCAATCGTCCTTGCAACCTCGTCATTTATTCTGGTGGTAGCCCAGTAATTGCTTCCGTCAAAATACATATTATACAGTTCAATATCATCGGACGGTTCTCCGTCACCGTCAATATTACCATATTTCTTTGGTGTTCCAAGTCTTTCCCAATTGATACCGTCCGTTGATGTATAGACGTTTTTCATATCGCCCATCACAAACATATGCTCTTTGTCATTCCAGACAATCATATTCGGATTAATGTAATGCCCGTTTGCCACAACGGTACCGATTCTTGAACTTGCATCATCAATTTCAGCATTGGATTGCACCCAATGCTTTCCATCTCCGGATGAATAAGCAACAAGATTATCTCCCGAATCGGAACTTTTTGCCGCGACAGCGGTATATATGTCTAGCTCCGGACTGTAGCATACTGACACCAATTTGCTCGGAGGCTCCATTTCCGCTGCATCCGCTGTCACGGCTAAGCCCGCAAACATTGCCAGTGACATGGACAATGTAATCATTACCGTTATGAAATTCTTTACCTTCATGATCTTTCATTCCTTTCTGTATTACTTATCCGTCAAGGACTGATTAAGACTCACCGAAATCTTCTCTTGACGGCACTCTCCATACATGCCTTGACGGTTTAACGCAATGTCTTTCGTAACTTGTCATACGGCTCGAAAGTTCTTTATACGAGCCGATTCTTTCAGGATATTCCACGGTATGAACCGAATATCCGCTGTCATAAGTGATTACCCCCTCCTTTTCAGATATTTTACCGAGCACGGTTTTAAGGTTTTCACGCTCTTCCGGGCGGAATATTCCGGTACCGAAAGCGGTAAACGCTTTGATACCATCATCGAGTCTGATAGTTACCGCCCGTTCCGCGCTGCGCCACACCACATCTAACGCAACCATATCCCTTTCACTGACCAACCGTATCTCCGGGCAGTAGCTTCCGAAAGCGCGTCTGCCGATTAGTATCGGAATTAATGCATTTCGGAAGCTAAGAACCACTCCGTTTTCTATTTGCTCCACAGCCTCAAAGTCGTTTAGGATTCCCTCCCCGCCCAGCTCGAAGCGCAGCGCAAGATAGTACGCACCAATCTGCTTGTCACAAATCGGATCCAGACTGAAATGTCTGTCACCATGATCATTACAGAGCACCACCGCACCAATGACCAGATTTCCTATCTGGGCTGTTTGCAACAATCCACAGGCGAAGTCAAAATCATCATGCATCAGTCTGAGCCTCATATACCGCGGAGAACGTTCGCCCCAATACGCGATAACCGGCCGGCGCTGCGTCCAGAAGTCGCAGAAGCTGAAACTGCCCAAGCTATAATCTCCGCTGCGCCACAATGAGGCCTGCACATGAATTTCATCATTAAGCACGTCGTGACGCATCCGGCTTTTAATTCCGTGCACAGTCGCATAGGCTATATATTGCTCCGGGATTTCCATTCCGCTCTGCGCCCACAGCGGTTCCGGTTCAAACACAGCCTCCGGAATTATTCTAAGTCTGTCGCCCAGTCCAACCTGTAGAAACGACAGCAGCCGGTTTCCCTGTATTGTTTCATAGCATCGACTGTGCGGCCCCGTCCATTGCCCGTTTTCGGCACAGAAATGCTCCATTGTGTATTTCCACTGCATATCTAGCAGAAAATCCGCCATATCCCGTATCTCCGCGTCATGGATATGCTTTCTGATTAAGGACAGATCCGTAATCGCCTCAACAGTATATGTAGGGCTATTATATTCGCTGACACAGCCGACGAGCATATTGTACTGAAAAAGCTTTTTGAAACGTTCCTTCGCATACGCCGCAATCTCGGTATTTTCAAGATATTCACCCACCGCAAGCGTGACATAACTGCCCATTACCGAAATATTAGTGTAGGACGGGTTCACATTCCTTTTCATAATCGCTTCGGCTGCGCAGGTGACGGCACGCTTCACCTCGTCCATCAGCCTTTCCTCGAAATACTCGCTGTAGTCAATAATGAATTGCAAAAGACCCTTTGAACAAAAGTCTGACCAATTCCAATCAGGCCGCTCACGCGTCTGCACCGGTTCTTCCATGTACAGCGGCCACACGCCGTAGGTCTTGCTGTCCGCATCGCAATCCTCCAGCGCGCACACCCGCTCAAGCAGTTTTGACACAATGGGAGCGTTTTCTACAGGATTGGTATACATCAGACCTACTCCGTAGAATATGGATTCTCTGACCACATGATAGTCGCCTAAAAGCGAGGTATAAAATGTTCCTTTGTGCTGCTTTACACTATGTATTAAAAGTCCCGCGTCCGGATCAAAACGATACTTATCCGATTTAAGACTTCTCGCAATTGCATTCTTCAAGCTCATTCGCCCTCTCCCGTTTGAATATTATCAGCGCACTAATCCTCATAGATAACGATATCGCGCACCATATCCTTTTCCATTCTCATGAATACCCTCGAGCACTCATCATAGCCGTATGAAGATCCCGGCTTTATATCATAGACAGTTCCCTTCTCCGCCGTTTTTGCTTTTGAACGGTAAACGTAGATGTTCGCGCCCGTAATAGAATACGCTCTGCACTCATCATTCATCCTTGTAGCCACGGTCACTATGTTTTCATTTGCATTCATGCACATACCGTATACCGTATGCAGATTAACACTGTAATCGCTTCCGCTCCAGTCTCGTGTTTCCATCGTGTCATAAACAGTTCTGTTTGACGGCGCCTTGTACAGCTTTCTAATCTTCGTAATCTCTCCGCGCAGATTACATCTAACCTGGATGACCGAACCTGATGTCATATCCGCCAAACGGTTATTTCCCTCATCGTCGGTAACGTCCATATCCCTTGCTATGAGCGTAACACGCTCTCCGTTCTGCATCCCGATAACGCTTAAGCTTTGCTCTCCGTCATAATTGAGCGTGGAGAGGATTTTTTCTATCAATACCGGTGACTGCGACCAAGTCACGCTCTCCGTTTCTTCCACAGTAGTACCGTAGCTCACCACCGCACCCGCGACCTTGAACTCATCAAGGTCATAAGCATCCACAGTGTAGACTGTATCGTCGTTGAACAGTTTATAGTCGCCGGTGCCCCACTCGTCCTCGTCCTTTGATGAGATGTCAAATACCAGCGTATTGCCGTCCAGCCTCATATCGCCGCCGAGCGTGGGTGGGTTTACATCATTAAAATATAGATTGGTACTTGCGTTCAGCGCAAATTTTTTATCTCTGTTATAATCAATATAACCGTTTGTTGTGGTACAGACATTCTTCTTGTTTGCCGTTTCGACCTTGCGGATTCTACCGTCGCCTTCCTCATTGAAACGAATCAAAGAATGGATGTCTAATGTTCTTAGAACAGCTTCGTTCAAACTCTTTATTTTTACATTATTAATGATAAGACTGCCCGTCACTTCATGAACCACAATCGTTCCGTCCGAGTGCAACAGCTTTATATAACCGATTTCCTCGTTAGAATCGTATGAGGTTCGCATTACCAACGCATAATCGGCAGAGGTCATGCTCACGTCCGTATTTACTCCGGCAATTCTTCCGTTAAAGGAAATCTGGAATGTCTGATAATCGCCTAACTCAACATTATCATTAAATGTACCGGCAAGATAGTATTTTACACCGTCGATGATGTACTGCTTTCCGCCAACGTCATCGCTTATACCGTCAACTCTGCCGGATATGCTCTTGTCGGACAGGTTCACAATCGTTGTATCTTTTGACTTACTCTGCGCCACCGACGCTACTGTCCATTTATTGATGACCGTGTTCTCGTCGGGGACGATTATCTCTCCGTCGCGATATATCGTAACAATGCTGCTGTGGTCGTTCGGATCTATCTCCAACTGCCCCATCGTAATTTTTGCGTTCGGTTTGAAATACAACTTCGCAACCCCGTCCTTCACTCTGTAATCCGATACCAGCAGATGCTGATAATCATTGATAAATACTACATCATATTTTCCGTCTGAATCATTATCAAGAAGCATGACCGAACCGTCCTTTGGCAGCAGCTCCGCGTCTGTGAGTTCCTCGGCATATTCACCGTTATAAATATACGACACATTTTCGTCCAGATTAGCTTTTTTGGATTTTCCTCCGACATAGTAACTATAGCTTTTCTCAGGGGTCACATCATCCAAATCTTCACTGCTGATGCTAAGCGTTTTATTGTTGCCTGTCGGCTTGATGTACAGCAGTGTATAGTCATTGTCCTCCGAAGCATCAGTGTAAAATCTGACCTCACGCCCCAAAAGCTCTGCGGCATCGGTTTTTCCGGTGTTGGCTCTCAGGTCGCCGCTTTCCGTTCTGATTACAACATAATCATTCTGACTCGTTCCCGCCTGCCCATCAATTGAAGTGCTGCCCACAGAAGAAACGATTCCCTTTTCATCCGCATAATCCGAGAACTCATCCATCAATGTCCCGTCCCGCTGCATGGTTTCATAACCGAGCTTAACGGTACCGCTGCTCTTTAGCATATCGGCATTCATGGTATCGAACAGCAGTTGCGCAGTCTGTCCCCTGTCGAGCTCGGCACTGCCCGACATTGAAATATTTTTGGTGATTTCGCTGTCTGACGCAACCTTTATATAGCCTGACGGATAACCGCCCTGCAATTCCGCATATGATTGAAAACCGGTGATGCAGACCAGAACCTTTATCGCCTGCTCAAAAGTTATATTATCATCGGGATTAAAATGCGTGTTATCCATACCGGATACATATCCGCTCTGCGCCGCGAGATTTATATACCCCCGTGCCCAGTGATTTTCCACATCAACGAAATTTCCTCCGCTCTCTGATGCCTGCGCCGCGTTCTCAAGTTTTAATGCCCTTATTACAATCGCGGCAAACTCCGCTCTTGTCAGCTTACTATCGGGATGAAATTGTCCGTCCTCCATCCCATCGAAAATACCCAATGAACTCAGCACATCAATCGCCTTACTGTATGGATACTTGCTTGTCACATCCTCAAATTCCTTGGCGCTTACAGGCGCCCCTAATACGCCGGCCGCTGCAATGATGGCAAATACGACGGCCATTAGCCGGCAAAGAATATTTCGTTTTATATAATGGTGATTCATTATCATCCTCCTCTGTTTCATTGAACCGATTCAGCCAACACGACAAGACTTTCTATTACCTTCGCGCTTTCGGCTCTTGTAGCATGTGCCTTTGGCATGAACAGATTTCCGTCCGTACCGTTTAATATACCGGACTTTTTCAGTCCCATTACGGGTCCCTCTGCATATTCGCTGATGCTTTCAAAATCCGCAAAGGGCTCACTGTCAGGCTCGAACACCAGACCGACCGCTTCGCCACAGCGATGGATAATCGTCGCCATCTGTTCTCTTGTAATCGGTTCTTCCGCGCCGAAATAATCATCGGAAATACCGTTTACAATCCCTATCGTGACCGCCTTTTGAATATACGGATAGTACCAGTCTTCCGGCTTCACATCGATAAACTTCAGCTCCGTACCCTCCGTGTCGTCAAGCCTCGCCGCAATTAGTAACATTTTGACGAACTCCGCGCGCGACACATCCGCATCCGGATCGAATATTCCATAACTTCTGCCGTTTACAGCGCCTCTGCCGTACAGAGCGTATACGTATTCAGCGGCCCAGTGGCTGTCGGGAACATCGTCAAAACGGAATGGGTCCAATACCGGCTCGACCCCTGTGCCATTAAGGTCTGTGTCAGTTCCGGCCGCCGGAGTTGCAAACGGACCTGCCACAAAGCCTCCGCCGCCTCCGCCGCTTCCGCCGCTTCCGCCGCCTGAGACCTGCGAATTGCTTACGATGACCCGAATTTTTTTCTGACTGGTAATATCAGGATATCCGACTACCGCTGCGGTCAAGGTAAGAGTTCCCGAAGTCTTGCTGCTCACAGTGATCCTGCCGTCTGAAACGGATACACCACTCATACCTTTTACGCTCCATAGCACATCCTCATCCATCACATCGCCATTCTTATCTATAATCTGTGCCGTATACACCGCTTCAGCGCCTTTGCCGCTCGTAGTTATTGTGTCACTTCCGATGATTGAAACAGATGAAGGTTCGTTTGACGTTATCGGAATTCTAATCTCCGTTTTATTATTGGAATTATTTTTTGATACCACCGTCACAATAATCGTTTTCCCGACCAGAGATATATCACCCGATACGGTCAGCCGTCCCGATTTATTAAGACTTACGCCTTCTATTTCCGTTTGAATAGAATATTCCAGCTCGGCGTCGCTGAATTTACCGCCCATCTGGTCCGTTACATATCCATCCAACTGAACCGTAACGCTCTTTCCTCCTACCGCGATTTCCGTCGGTGCATTGACATGTATTCCACTTTCCTTCGGGAGAACCATGATTGACTCAATTGTGTTTGTAATGGACGCATCGTTGAAGTGCGAAACATTTATATGTATGACGGTTTCCGGCTTTACGTTCGGCTGTATCGTGACAACTCCGGTATAGGAATTAATGCTTACTCCGTCAACCGAATCAAGAATCGTCCATAACGGCTTTGCGCCGCTCACCGTTCCGCCGGACGCATTTTTAAATATGCAGCTGTAGGTATAGCTCGTGCTGCCTACGACGGGTATGGTCAGCACATTACTTCCCTTAATCTCGACCGATGATATTTCCGTGTCATTGCTGTCCGAAACGGTAACCTCCATCGTACTCTTTATGTTTTCATACTTTGCGGAAATCACAAGCTTCTCATCCTTGAAGCTGCTGTCTATCCAAAGCGTTCCGTCCTTGCCAATGCCGCAACCCTGAACATTGTTTTCAATGGCATACTCGACCTTGGCATCGTCGATGGTATTTCCGTAGCTATCAAACACTCTGGCATCATACGCATAGCTTAATGTCTTTTCATCCGACGGAACACCGACCAGACTGTCGCCGCTAATTTCAATTCTTTCCGCTACAGGCTTTTTAATGGAATTATCTACCAGAACAAGCATGGTTCCCGCCGGAACGGTCACACTGCCTCCGGCGGCAATCGCCTCGTCCGTCTGCGGGTTTCTAACCTCAGCGCCCGTGTTCGGCACAAATACGGCTGCTTCTGACGAATCGTTATATGCGACATAAAAGCTCCGTCCGGTTTCCTCCTGTGTCAGCTTAAACGCCTTTATAGCATTGGGGGTATCAATAGCGGTTTGTTTCAGTCCCTTCGCCCCATTTGTCTTGGTGTATAATACAGTCAGATAGTCATCTCCGCCACCCTGCTCGTACTGGATGAGTTGTTGCTGCTCCGACCCGTTCACGGTCGGCAATCCGTATTGACCAGCAGAAGGAACCCACATATCGCTTATATCCGGATTCTCGGAGTTTAGCATATGCACCTCCATCTGCATATTGCCGTTCATATTCGCAGTTACAATATTCCCGCTCTGAGAATACGATGTGCTTGCCATATATAAATTGAACTGACTTTTACGGGTGTTTAATACCTCATCCCAGAAAATCAGCGCATTTATATCATCCTTGATATATGCAAAGTGCCTGTTCCATTGCAAATTTGTATCCGTGTTTGCGCGCACTGCAGGGTTTACCTGTACCGTGGCGCGATCAAGCTCCTGTGAGAAGAACACATCCACTGTTTTGCTGTCATAGTTCCGTGTTTTTGACGTATCGCTGGTATAGGAATTTCCATCGCCTCCGGCATTGGACAACCATCCCTGCTGATCGCTCCAGAACAGAATTTCATTATGGGAGCGGCTACTGCGCCAGAATGCGCTGTCGCTTCCGAAATAACTTCCCATGCCGCTGTCTAACGACATCGGCACTCCGTTTGCAATATATGCGAAGCTTCCGCGATCGGAGTGGTCGTGTATCGGCTGGTTCTTATTTCCGTAACCCGGTGAATTAGGAATAAGAATCAGACTTTCTTCACCCAGAACATCAAAGTTCTGACGGAAATATGTATAGCCCACATTATCCAGATATGCTGAACCGAGCTTTGGGTTTTGCCGTGGCAGCGTAGGATCGTTATCCATTAGGATATTGATTGAATAAGAACCGCCCAGAGACGAACCCATTCTGTCCCATGTATACATCAGCTCACGACTCAGCTCAGGATCGGACGACTTATAAATGGACGCGCACCACGCCGCCATATCCACACTTTCGCGCCAGGAGGAATCCCCAACCGTCGGATACCCCGCAAGGTTTTTCGCGGTTGTGCTCACGGTCAGTTTCGGTCCCTGAGCCGTCACCCACATTCTCGCCATCTTCTTCATCTCGTCGCTCTGTAAGTAATTGAACTCCGGATTGTAGCGGTCAAGGGCCTTGGCCGATAACAGCCATCCCGCGTGTACCGAACCGTGGTATCGGATGTTTTCACACCACATTCCGCCGTATTCCTCGCCGGCGTCATATATACCGTTTTTCAGCATTGTCGGGAATGACCACACATTCTTTTCGTTCATCACATGGTCATAGAAAAACTCAAAGCTATCCTTGTAATTGTTCTTTTCCGTTCCCTTATTTTCCGGGAAAGAAAGCATATACAGCGTCAGTCCGGAAATTCTGTCCGCATTATAGTTATGAATCTGTCCGCTAGCGTTCGCGTAATTGAAGTAAGCGGTTGAGGTGAGTTCATATGCAATGTCGTTAAACATCTGTCTTATCTCCGCGTCCTCCTCCTCACTGATTACGCCCGAATCATAAATCATATCATATGCCAGCGCATTTCTCTGCAAATAACGTCCCACATGAACTGCCTCATATGTATCATTCATTTTCGCATTATAGCCTGTGGTAGTTCTGTACTTCATGCCCCACAGCATATCCTCCAAGTGATATTTCAGATATTCCTTTGAACGCAGCGCATACTCTAGATTGCGAGTCACGGCATAGATGGTATTGCAGCCGTCATAGCTTGAATCAAAGCCCCGTCGCAACGGTCTGACCTGCCAGTTGATATTCATCGGCTTCCCGCTCGTCGGGTTATCCATCCAAGTATCCTCGCCTATTTCCTCACCGTTGGCATTGTAGTAGACAACCTTCATATACAATCCGGCGGTTTTGTCGAGCGGTGAATACTCGGGAAGTCTGCCCGACTCGCCTATCAGTTTATCATTAGCGCCAAATCCGGTGGACAAAACATAAGAGTTTCCCGGCTTTATACTGAATTTATCTGTAGATATACCGGCTTCCGATTCAATAGTGTTGTTCCTTATTTTTGCGGCTCGCTCACCGTCCGTGGTTACCTTCTCACGATGTAGTTTCTGGTCGTCCCATTCAAATTCCACATCACTGCCCTTCCGTCGAATATAGTACATTCCGTCCGGCATGGGGTTTGAAACATCGTTTAAGTATTCCCATTCACCGTCATTTGAGGTCTCAACCACTTGATAATCGCTTCCATCCGTATAAGGGAGATCCTCATCCACATATCGTCTGTTTCCTATCTCAAAACCCGGATTATACAGCTCAATTGATCCGCCTGTCTCCCGCTGCAGGGTAAACTTATCAAAATTCGTGATACCCTGCCCTTTTGCGACCGCCTGTGCCCGGACATATTTTGCGTCTGACGGAGGAGTAAACACAAAATTCCCCTGGGTATAGAACAGGTCGGTCATCATCCACTGCCACGGACGCTTTCTGTCAAGAACACGTTCATGCCCATTTTCATCTGTTTCAACCAGAGGATACACATGGTCATATTCATCGTTGGTTTCCCTCGGATCTGTGGATGAAATGTATTGCAAATCCTGTGAGGTATAGGCGTCGGCATTTTGCTTTAACTCGTTGTAATATGAAGAAAACGGCTCCACATTCAGCTTCTCGCGCAACGCGGGGAGATCGTCGTTGCTATAGAGAAGATTAGGATGTTGTTCCTTGCCGGTCAGCTCCTTCATAGGCAGCAAACGCACGCTTTTTTCCGCGTTTACGGTTTTGTATTTCTCGCTATATGCCCTTACAACGATTTCACGATTTGCAACCGCATAATTTCCCACACGAATCGCGCCCGTATTCCGATCCATGGATACGCCTATTTGCTGTTCCTTCAACTCATATACAATATCCTCCAGTTCCACCCGAACACCACGCTGATCATAGGCTCTCATTTCATATTCCGCTGTTACGGTTTCTCCCGACGGCGGCAGCTGTATGGAATCAGGCCCTGAAAGGACAATCTGAGAAACCTCTGCTTTATATAAAGAAACGGTGTCGACTGTCGTCAGCTCCGGGAACTGCGACACTGACATCTCAAGCTCCAGCGTTCCGCTCTCAGTCTCAGGTGAAACCGTGAGAACACCGTCTTCCAAGGTCACTCCATCATAGGTCTCTTTCAGACGAATATCTGTTTGGTACTCATTCATCTCATTATCGGTATAAAGCTGGTTGAACTGATCTACCAGATATACCTTGTATTCATAACTGCTATCCCTAAGCATAATCCCCGCGTTTTTCTCGCCTACAAGCGCAAGCGCGGTCGGAATTCTGACGTAAGACGCACTTATTTCAAGATGCGGCTTTTTGCTGTCGGGGATATTGAAGCTCAGCCCCGATTCCGCGTCGGTATACATCGCTTCTTTTGAATAATATTTATGAACATAGCCGTTATTATTAACCGGTTCCATTCCGACTCGAAATGCCAGCACATCTGCGTCAGAATCAAGGCGGTCTCTCACCGAATCCGTCACATCGAAGCTTACCTCAGAATCCTTTATCGTGCTATACGGGCTTTGTACCTTACTGTTCTTGTTCTCCGACGGACGTGAAGTAATTGTTCCCTCATCTTCACTCCAATCGGTATCGTCAAGGAGATATGCCTCCGCCATCGGCATACCCAATACAGGCGCAGAGGATGTTTCGTTATAATCCTCTTTTGTGGTCAACACGAGTTTCGCCGATATGATGTCCCTGGGCAGGATATTCATCTCATTGAATTTCAGATATATTTCACGGTTTGTGGGCTCCTTTGCAAAATAATCGAGAGTGGGCAGAATAAATGAGCTTTTTGTATTCAACTTCGCTAATAGCTCCTGACTATTTACATTTCCGGATTGCTCGTAATCCAACGCCTTGATAAATGTATCTTCCGCTGCCATCAAAACGACTTCATTATAAACCTCATCCTCCTCACCCACCTCTATACTTACGTCCGCGTACACATCGGGATAGTCCGTCGGAGCCACTCTCAGTTTAATAGAGTCTCCAATAGCAATTGTTTCATTTTTATTATCGAGTACCAGCACCGCTTCGCCATTTTCGCCCGGTTCGATGCTAACCCCCTTCGGAGCTTCTAAAATCCGCCATACCAGGTCTATGGCTGACATTGGGAATGCATTGCCCTGTGCGTCATACAACTTACAGAAATAGTTCTTCCTGAGCGGCCTATCCTTTGCGGGTACCTTTGTTTTTAATCCTCCGGCAATTTCTGCACGGTCGGGGCTTGGGAGTGTAATCTCAACCTCCATAGTACCCGATATATCCGACATGTCATCTCTTGATACTCGAAGGATTGCCGTTCCCGGCAGTGCGTTCGGCAAAACGGTGAGTACGCCCCCGGAGGATATGCTCACTCCCGATGGCGCCGAATCCAGCGAATACCGGATATTCAGTCCTCCGGCATCCGCTTGTTGACCGCGCTGATCATAGGCGGTAAATGAGTAAGCCTCCTCAATCATTTGACTGAGAGAAATCTCAATATGATCTCTTCCCGTCGGTTTCAGGCTGCTTATCACTCCGCTATATTTAATCTTATAAAACAGCTGTTCAGCCGTAGTACCTGATCTCGATGAGTATAGCATAAACGGAATATGCTCTTCATTATCCGAACTGAGTCGGATCGTAAGATTTTTACCCGTTCCGGCAAACTCCCGCAAAAATTCCGTGACATCCAGCGTAAGAGTACTGTCGGTTTCCTCCACACCGCTTATAATTCTTCCCTCGCTGTCGCTGATATTTTCAAGGACCTCCGCCGTCAATCCCTTGCCGGCGGGGGATCCGGGCATCTTTGAAAAGATAATCTTCGACTCTGTCAGCTCGTCATCATCAAGCATATCCATATCTGTGCTGAATTCCGCAATCGCATTGTGCACGGAACTCACATATAAGACCTCTGATTGTGAAATATTTCCTTCCCAATCTGTATAGTAATCATTCAGTGCGCTTTCGGATTTTTCCGTAACGGACTCCGCGCTAATTTCAATTCGTGGCGCATATATTCCATCCTGATACTCCTTTGAAGCAAACAGAACCGAACCATGGTATGCCAAGAAAGGGTAATC
This sequence comes from uncultured Clostridia bacterium, assembly GCA_947628515.1. Taxonomy (GTDB): domain Bacteria; phylum Bacillota; class Clostridia; order UBA1381; family UBA1381; genus Ornithomonoglobus. The sequence goes on from CANRAG010000008.1 coordinate 26,348, forward strand.
CGCACGGCTTCTCGGCGCAAGAGTGAGCACCACACTCTTGCGCTCACCTGTATTGTTTTTCTCAATCAAACTCTTTGCGAAATTTGTTATATCAAATTCGAGCCATTCATTCGTAACCGATTCAAGCGGAACCGCCGAGCCTTCAATACGCACTTCATCGTGATCGAAGTCAAGCCGTTTTGAGCGATTTGCTCCATCCGGATACTTTGCTTCGCCCGAAATAGCATTGTTATAAGTAAAGGTTTTCTCATTGATTGAATTCAGATTACTGATACCCACGATATATTCGTCGTTCTTTCCGCTCAGACAGAACACCCTTAGCTTGACCGACTTAATATTATCCATTGACTCAAAATCTTTATTCGACGGGATTTCAAACTGAAGATATGGCAGCTGATATGCCGAGGGCGCGTCAGCCTTATCGCTCCAGTCGCGGCCGGCCAGATTATCCGGGTCCTCGGCGCCCTTTGCGATGTCAGCCTGTGAAGATCCCTGCACATACGTATCCTGAGAGGCGATAATAGTCATATTTCCGCTGGCTGCAGACACCGACACAATCGGCATACCATCAGGCACAAACGCCATAGTGACCATCATTACCACACACAGCGGCAAAGTTAAAATTCTTTTCTTGATATTCATTCTCATTACTCCTAAACACACCGGCTTCCTTTATTTATTCACTTCTTCATACCATTCTTCCGCTTCCTTCTCAAGAGTCGCCCCACCGCTTGAACGCCATTTTTCCACAAATTTGTCAAAATAGTCAACCGGCTTCGCTCCGGTGATAATATCAATATAGCTCTCCTCCTCGATTTTGTTCAACTCGGCGCTGTACATATTTTCCGACGGGAGCGAGATATACAGTCTGTTATTTGGCATATACTGCTCGTCAAAGCCTTTCGGAACAGCCCAGTCGTCTCGCGGGGTTTCTATTCTTCCGGCATCGGGGAAGCTCGGTGTGAACAAATTAAATCCGAATTTGTTCTTGTTCCTGTACTCCTCATTCTTCCAGTCGCCGAGATAAACCGTTCTCTTGTAGGTCTTGCCGTTAGTTGAAACCGCATCCTCATAATCCCATACTACTCCGCGCTCACCGGTATTTACATAATCAAAGTTTTCCTTTGATGCGTAGATGTCGTTATAGATTTCAAGCAATCTGCTGAACTTTTCCTCATCCTCCACCAACGCTTTACTAAACATCCATCTTTCGCCTCTGACATATTCCTGCTTCGGATATGTTTTCTGCGTCTCTTTTGAAAGATACGGCGGAATTCCGCTGATTTCCAGGCTGTCGGCAGCCTCCGGATTCAGCTTCTCCAGTTCATACCTATCCTGCCCCGAAGTGCTTGCATCCGAATCCACATATGCCTTCGGCTCCCAGTGATAACTCATTCCGTGAGTGGTAAATCCGATAATTCCGTTTACGAACTGATGCGAAATTGCCCAGTAGCCGCCCTTGTTCTCTCCCGTGATAAATTCCGGATCCAGAACGCCGTCCTTGTACCATTTATGCAGTCTCGCCAGAGCTTCCTTCATCTCCGGCTGTACTGAGGAATATACCAGCTTACCGTCACGCTCCATCCAATATCCCTGCGGTGTGCCGGTCTGCCCCATAGTCGGAACATATCCGTACGCAGCAAATACCGCGAGCATACCTGATCTTGAAAGGCCATAAGTATCTTTCTTTCCATTGCCGTCCGGGTCCTCATTTGTAAACTTATAAAACGCTTCTTCGTACTCGTCCAACGTCTCCGGCGTTTTATCAATCCCCACATTTTTGAGCCAGTCGCCCCGCCATACCATCGGAATGCCTGTTGCGCCAGCGCCCACTGAGAATGATGGCAGCGAATACAGCTCACCATTGATATAATAGTATTTCAGAATATCCGGCGCATCCTCTTCAAGGCGTTTTAGCACATTCGGCGCTTTTTCCTCCAAAGTTTCCATGGGAATAGGAGCCACAACGCCCTGATCAACATATTTCTGCGCCGCCGCCGCACTTTTTATATAAATAATATCCGGCACTTCGCCACCCGCAAGCTTTAGATTTAAAATTTCTTCATACTTCTGCCATTCTACATTCCATACGTCAAGATTAATATTGTATTTGTCCTCAACCGCTTTGAGCTGTACAGCATCCGGGTTTACTGTCCCGGTCTGGTACATCGTCATCGAATATGTGTATTTCCCGTTCCCCTCCACAGGCGCGGTCTTTTGTCCGCATCCCGATACAGCGGCTGTCAGCACAGATACCGCCAAAACAAATTTAACTGTTTTTTTCATGGTCATTTTCCTTTCTTAAAATCAACCTTTAACCGAGCCTATCATTACGCCCTTTACAAAATACTTCTGTATAAACGGATACACCACAAGGATTGGTACAGTCGTAACAATTACCGTAGTCGCCTTTATCGTTTCCGTATTTACATGCATTGCTTCCTCCTCCGCATTCGGATTCATCATATCCTGTGTTCCTTCAAGAATAATCCTTCTCATTACAACCTGCAAAACCTGCTTCTTTGCAGTCTGCGTGTAGATTAAGCTGTCGAACCATGCGTTCCAGTGCCCCACCGCTACCCAAAGGGTAATGGTAGCGATAATAGGCATGGATACAGGTATTATAATCTTCCATAAAATAATTAAATCGTTTGCGCCGTCAATCCTTGCCGATTCCTCCAGACTGTCCGGAATATTCATAAAGAAGTTCCGCGCTATAATTACATTGTAGGCGCTTATTGCCGAGGGCAGCACCAACGCCCATATCGAATCCATCAATCCCAGTGTCTTTACCAAAAGATATGACGGGATGGTTCCACCGCTCACAAACATAGTAATTACTACGAATGAAGTAAAAAACTTCTTATGAACCAAATATTTCTTTGACAGCGGATATGCGGTCAGGATTGTACATATTACCGCAATCAGCGTTCCCAAAGCCGTTCTTGCAACCGTATTTATAAATCCCGATAGGATTGCGCTGTCCGACAATACCTTAATATAGTTTTCCACGGTGAGCCTTGGCGGTATTATATACATCCGCGTAAGCGGCACGTCTCCGCTTGTAAACGACAATGTCAACAGATACCAGAACGGATAAAGAGTGGCAAGGCAGATTATCACCAATAGTATCACGATGGTTGTATCCGCGATGATATTACTTTTACTGCGATATTTTTTCATCTTGATTGTGTTCTCCCCTTTCGCTTTTACCATATAGCGTAATCATTAATCCTTCGGCAAATCATGTTTGTACCCAGAACCAGAACTACCGAAATGATATTTTTAAACAAACCTACCGCAGTTGCAAAACTGTATTCCATATCAACAAGACCGGCTCTGTAAGTATAAGTACTCAGGACATCTCCAACATCATATACGGCTGTATTGTACAGATTAAATACTTGGTCAAAATCATCATTAATCAAACCGCCGACGGCAAGTATAAGCATAATTGTAATAACCGGCATGATTTCAGGTATTGTAATGTGGATTACCAGCCGAAACCGGTTTGCGCCGTCAATCATTGCGGCTTCATGGATTTGCCGATCAGATGATGTGAGCGCGGCAAGGTATATGATTGAACCCCAGCCTATACTCTTCCAGACGTGCGAAACCACCAGTACGCCGCGAAAATATCTTGAATCCGCAAGGAAATAAATCGGATCAAATCCCAGAGCCTTCAATACGATATTTACAGGACCGGTTGACGGGGATAGAAGCTGCATCAGTATTCCGCCCAGAACAACCCATGATACAAAATGCGGAAGATAGCTCACCGTCTGCACACACTTTTTAAATTTATTGTTGGTAACCTCGTTTAAAATCAGCGAAAATATAATCGGCGCCGGAAATCCTACCACAAATTTCCACATACTGATAACTAAGGTATTCTTGAACACCTGCCAAAAACTTTCCAAACCGAATAAATGCTTAAAATGCTTCAACCCAGCCCATGAGCTTCCCAAGATACCTTCTGTAAATTTATAGTCCTTAAATGCAATCACCACACCGTAAAGCGGTATATAATGAAAAACTATAAAATATATAAAAGCCGGTATAAGCATCATTAGAAGATAGCGCTGTTTCCAGTAAACACTTCCCTTTAAAGCGGTAACCGATACTTTTTTTTCTTTCTTTGTTTTATTCAGCTTTACCATTGTAGTTTCTCCCTTCCGCTTTGTACAGCTCGCAGAGCATAAGCAGCACTAACCCCTGCCCGTAAAGAGTGGGCAGCACTTCAATTGTGTTATATTCTTCAACCGTGTCCATGATTGGGGTTCCGCCCGATACATCCACGACCGTTCCGTCTACGTCAATTCGGTTCATAACGCCCCGCACAGCCCTTTTCCACACATCCTCATACGCGCTGCTTATGTATCCATCCTTAATTCCTCTAAGCACACCATAAGCGATTGCGGCGGTTGCGGATGTTTCGGGATAGCCGTCCGGGCGGTCAAGCACAGTGTAGAACATGCCATCTTCACGTTGGTACCGAGCATAGGCCTTTACTTGCTCGTTAAGTGAGCGAATGATTTCATCCCTCCCTTTAAAATTCTCAGGAAGAAGTTCTAAGATTTCAACCGTGCTTACAGTAACCCATGCGTTCCCTCTAGCCCATCTTGCCGCCGAAAGATGATTATCAAACCGCTCAGAATAACCGTGGAAGAACACACCACTTTTCGTGTCCTTCAAATATTTGTGGTGCAGAAACAACTGCTTTGCGGCCTCCCCCGAATACTTTTCGTCCCCTGTGGCTTTGCCCAGCTTGGCAAGCATAATACATACCATAAAGAGTGTATCCGCCCACATCTGTCCGGAGAACTTAACCCCGGCCTCCGTAACCGTATGCTCCAGTGAGCCGTTGTTCAATCTCGGTGCCGAATATATAATATAATCCGCGACGTTTTTCACAAGCTCTGTTTCGGCGTCTCCCTTAAAAGCCAAAATCGTCATAACCGGAGCGGTAGAATTAACCGTCCGCAACTCGTATGCCTCATCCCTATGACGCGCAATCCAAGCATTGAGAAACACGCCTGCACTTTCCTCTCTTAAATACTCCCATACACGCTCTATCCCGTACAAGCCCACGCCCGGCACCCAATCGAACCTATCGATATTCATTATAGCACTCTTCGAATCCCGTCCGTTAATTGCACGTTTTAGAACAACCTCAATCAAAGCTCTGTCCACCACTTTTTCTAAATCCTTTCTGTCCCTGCGAACCGTTTATTTGTTACAATTCACCTATACCATTCAATTAAGGAATACCATATTTGGATGATTCCTTTTATAGATAGCATAATAACGCTCAGTAATCGCTTTATATTCATGGCTGAATAGTAACGTTTATTTTGCACGATGATTTTAGTTTTGTACACCGCTCTATCTGATTTCAGTCTATCATTTTCAACAAAAACAATCAATACAAAATCTTTCGTATTATATAACATATTAAATCACTTGGATTAAAACCGTGTTCTTTTGATTGCGCAAAGCTCGTTTTTCCGCTGTTTTTACCCATATAAAGGGACTGCCGCAAAATTGCGGCAGTCCCTTTATAAAATCATGAAATATGTAATTACAAATGTTTGGTGCGGTAGACCTTTGGCGTCACGCCATATTTTTCCTTAAATTTTTTTATAAAGTAATGCGTTGTGTTATAACCCACCATCCCGGCAATATTCTCAATACTGACATTTCCGCTTAGCAACATCTTTGCCGCCTTCTCCATTCTGAGGTTTGTGACATAAGCACTGAAATTCATTCCCGTATGCTCCTTAAATACCTTACTGAGATATTGCGGACTGAGGAATACCTTCTCTGCCACCAAATTTAAGGACAACTCCGATGCCAGATTTTCTGTGATATATGCCTTCGCATTTTCCACAATTGCGGCCGAATTCTCATTCATATTTATTTTCAAATACTCCAGCACACGCCCAACCAGACTGTCAAGCCAATCTTCAAACTCATATACATCGCCAATCTCATCAAAAATATTCATCATTGTTTCATCCAGAAGCTCAGCAGACTTGATATTATTTGCCTTCATATACCGTGAAACAACCGATACCAGTTCCATCAGTTTCGTATTGCAGTATGATGCTTTGTACTCACCGTTAACCAAATCATCAATAATAATATGCGCCGATTTTTTACACCCCGACACACTGCCCGTATTTAGAAACTTTTTGAATTCTTCTATATGGAAATCCGGCATGGTCGCCCCGCACTCTTCCCTACCGATAATATCGTCGCCAAAAGCAACGCTCAGCTTCGGCATCAAGAAACGATATTTCAGCGCATCGGCAACGCAATCAAAGGATTTGTATATCTCCGTCGGAGTTTTTACGATGCTGCCTATAATCATAACACAGCTCAGATAATAATTTGACGCGATATAATCCTCAAAATACTGAGCCTCCTGCATTAATGCCGTGCGGTCGTCCGTTTCATGCGCACCTACGAGAACAATGCTGTCCGCATCAAGCTGGGCAGCAAGATAAGAGGATGTGCCGTTATCCAAGCTCTCAATCTCGCTTATGATATTATAAAGTATCGCGCTACTGTTTTCGACGGAAAGCTTTTTCATTACTTTTTTATCCAGTTTAATCGCCGATGCCGTATAGAAATTACCGCCGAATTTTTTGCCGATAACATGTAAAAACTCATCCATCTCCTCAATAGTATTCAACTTATGATAAATCAGCGACTGAACGATGTTATTTTTAATAAGTGGCTTGTTATTTTCAATCGTTTCTTCCAAATTCGTAATCGCGCCGCTCATATTCATAAAAGCATTGTTTATGATTTCATACTCATTCTCCGATATGACTCTCCCATCATCACCGCGTAGCTTTTTTATAATATTTTTCATAGGGTTATATATACTTTTTGTGAAGAAATTGGAAATAAGAAGAACTAATACGATTGTAATCAGGCATACTCCAAGCATGATAAATCCGATAATCTTCGACGCTCGGTAAAAATCACTCGCGGATTTTATATTAATAACCATCCAATTATATCTGTCTATGGATGAATAAGACACAACACTATTTGCATCGTTCACTTTGCATTTAAGAAATCCGTGATCGCTCCCCGACTCCGCAATTTTTTTAAAATAATCCTGATTACTGATATTATGTGGATATTCCACCGTTTCGGTTGAACTAATCACGCTTCCTTGTCTGTCCACAAGCAACAGCATTGATTCTGCACCGGCTGTTTTACGCATAATATCGGCAAATACATCTTCTCTGATTTCGCAAAACAAATATGCGTCTCTCGTCTTTGCGCCGCTGTGTGGCAGAGTTCGAGCCAAAATACAGCCATTTTGCTTGGAATATGAAAAAACACTGTCCAGAGACACCGTAGGCAAATAATAAAATCCTTTTCTGATTTCTATCATACTATCAAACCATGACGGCTTTTGATTTATCGTCGCGGCTTTACTGTTTATGATACCGTTTGTCCCAATCAGCGTATCGGATTCCGCCTCATATATGTATAAATTCATGCACCAATCGGCATTCAGGATCTGCTTCTCCGCAAGATTTTTGCTGACGTCCTTTATTTTTATATAATCTATTTTATCTCCCGATCGAAAATTCTGATATTCATGTAAATCATCATCGCTTGAAATAATGCTCAGGTACAGCGCGTCCGATTTTTCCAGAATATCCTTATCCATAAAATCTTTTAGATTATCCAGAATAATATTATTGGAAGCTTCAATCTGCTTATTAAAATATGATTTATATATAATACTCGCAAGCACACCTATAAGCAACACGGATAGAGCGGCAATTAAAATATATGATGCTGAAAGCTTGAATAAAACAGTATTAAATCTTCTGAATTTATTGCTCACATTTTTTCATCCCTTTGCTTTTCCGGAGTATATTCTAAGTCATTTTTACTAAAATCACTATTGTATTATATCACAAATTTATCAAAATTTCAAGTCTGAAATTACTGTTAAGTTTTCCCATGTGTTTAAACCCGTGGAATATCATAACATTCCGCTTGACAACCTTACCGGTTTAAGGTATAATAAATAAACAGACAAAACACAAAGGAGTGTTTGATTTATGCCGATTAAAATACCTGACAAGCTGCCCGCGACAAAGCAGCTCGCCAAGGAAAATATATTTGTAATGACGGAGAAACGCGCGGCGTCGCAGGATATAAGACCGCTTAAGATTGCGATTGTAAATATCATGCCCGAAAAGGTCAAGACGGAAACGCAGCTTTTGCGCCTGCTTTCAAATTCGCCGCTCCAATGCGAGGTTGACCTTATCCAGATGTCCACGCACACATCCAAAACCACATCGGAGGAGCATCTCTCCACATTCTATAAAAGCTTTGAGGATATAAAAAATCATAAATATGACGGCATGATTATAACCGGCGCGCCCGTTGAAAATATACCCTATGAGGAGGTTGACTACTGGGATGAGCTTACCGAAATAATGGAATGGACCAAAACACACGTCACCTCAACGCTTCATATATGCTGGGGCGCTCAGGCGGGGCTGTATTATCATTACGGAGTTCCCAAGCATCAGCTTCCCGAAAAGTGTTCGGGCGTGTTCCGTCATAGGGTAAGACGCCGTACCGCAAAGCTGGTTCGCGGCTTCGACAGCGTTTTCTACGCGCCGCACTCGCGTCATACCGAGGTTCGCGCCGAGGATATAAAAAAGGTTCCGGAGCTTGAAATACTCTGTGACTCCGCCGAAGCGGGAGTATATGTTGTCACAACCAAAAAGGGGCGAAGGATTTTTGTAATGGGACATAGCGAATATGATCCCGATACGCTCAAGGACGAGTATTTCCGTGACCTGGAGAAGGGGCTGAACCCGAAAATCCCCGCGCATTATTTCCCGCATGACGACCCGAACGGCAGGCCGATTGTCCGCTGGCGCTCGCACGCGCATCTTCTTTTTGCGAACTGGCTTAACTATTTCGTGTATCAGATTACGCCGTATAATATTGATGATATTAAATAATAGGATAAAAAACGAATTTTAATCCCATAATAATTACAAGGAGTGATTTTTATGGGATTTGTTTTTGCGGTTATATCCGGCGCGGCAATGAGCGTGCAGGGCGTGATGAATACAAGACTCGGCGATAAAATAGGTCTTTACGAATCAAATATGTATGTTCAGGGCACCGCGTTCATACTGTCGCTGATTGTAATGTGGCTGTTCGGAAAGGGTAATATTTCAGCCATAACGGGAGTGAATAAGCTGTATCTTTTCGGCGGCGTATTGGGGCTTGTGATTACCGTCACGGTTATGCAGGCGGTCGGCAAGCTAAATCCTACGCTCGCCATATCCACTATATTGATATCGCAGCTCATTACCGCCGCGCTTATTGACGCTTTCGGACTTATGGAAAGCGAGAAAATAGCGCTTACCTGGTCGAAGTATGTCGGTATCGCGCTAATGCTTGGCGGCGTTCTGCTGTTTAAATGGCAAAAATAAACGGGCGGACACATAAAGTGTTCACCCGTTTAATCATCTTAAAACGACTGACCGATGTTAATACAAAACGGTTCAGTTTACAAGCAGAATGAATACGACCTCATCCACACCGGTAACACATTCGGCATAATTATAGTATATATTCCGCGCGCTAAGCATTGCTAAAAGATTGGCTATCGACTCCGTTGAACCTACATAGCCGTTTGTCGTTCCGCGTATGCCCGCGTCTCTCATGCACTCTGTAACCGCTTCCACATCATCTTCATTGATAATAAGCTTGTTTTTCAACAATTTCTGCTTTTCATCATCCGGCAGCTCGTATGAGCCGGTTGCGATTTGATATCTTTCTGTTATAGTCTCCGCCGCGGCTGTTGATGGCTCCGCCGTCACCTTCACTGCCTCTGTCGGCTGGGTATCCGGAATGTGATAATTATCGCGCGCGATAACATATCTTGAGCCGGACCTGCCATTGACCGCCGCCGCTGTCGGCTCGGTCACTTTCGGCGTTTCCTGAATTTCCGGCGCTTTTGGCTGCTCCGATACAATTTCCGGCTTGATAACCGGTCTATATTCAGAACCAGCAGTAACTGTACCGCTGAATACTCCCGCAGGTTTCCTGGTTTCACTTGCAGGCGAAACTGTCTTTTTGGGCTGCTGTTTTACGACGCTCCTTATAGGCTCTGTCGGAATAACTGTCTTGGCCTCTTCAGTCTCTGAAACGGGCGCGGGATCCTCGGCGGGCAACTCAGTATTATCCTCATCCTGCGAATCGGAAACGCTGACATTCGTGCTAATAACTCCGCCGTTGTCACTGTTATTAAGCATATCGCCTATGGTCTTGCTGTTAAGTCCTACGATTATGCCCACAGCCAGACACGCGGCCGCCGTTACATAACGGCTCGTGTTACACCTGAAGCTATTTATTACACGATCAATTCTGCTGATACTCGCCGGCATACTGTCAATTCGGCTGTTAACCTTATCGAGCAAATCTGTCGGGGGCTCCGGAACCGGAAGAGAGGATGATGTAAGCACTATTGATTTGAAAAAATTCAACTCGCTGCGGCACACGTCGCACTCTGCGGCATGCACGTCAAGCAATGACAATTCTTCAGCACTGAGACTTTCATAATTGTCAAGCAGTTTGTTAAACTCAGAACAATTCATACTACTCCTCCTTCCTTTACCATATCAGTCAATATATTAGACGATTTTTCCTTAAAAAAGTTCCCTTTTATCTGATAAATTTTTACGTAATGCATTTCTTGCCCTGTTAAGTCTTGATTTTACAGTGCCTACGGGACATCTTAATATTGCCGAGATTTCATCATACGACAACTGCTGCAAATCCGAATACACTATGACCTCTCTGTACTCGGCGCTCAAACTGTTAATCGCGTCCCGAACCGCGCGCTGCCGCTCATTTTGCTCCAGACTTTCCTCCGGCGTCGGCTCCGATGACGGAATTTCCGAAGGCGCGCCGCTGTCTGACTCCTCCGCGTCGAGGCTTATCGAAATCCCCCTTCGCTGTCTTTTCCTCAATATATCATTGCATACATTCGCGCATATCCTGTACAGCCATGTGGTAAAGGACGCTTGTCCCTTAAACGAGGCAATTGACCTGTAAACCTTGACGAACACCTCCTGTGCCGCGTCCGACGCGTCCTCGTAATCGGAAAGCATACCGTATGCTATATTAAAAACCTGCTTCTGATACTTCAGCACCAGCTCATTAAATGCGTCGCGGCTGCCCTTTTTGCAGCCCGCGATCATTTCCTGATCCGTCAATCGCCTCACCACCTTTCCGCAGCAGGGTATTTTCTTTTGTACTTATAATATGAGCCTATATATCACATTATATTTTTTGCCCATATTTATTCTATTTTATCACTTTTTTATCCCGTTTTCAAGCCTTTATATGATTTATTCACAATTTTTATGAAAAACTCTTGACAAACATCTTTAAAATGAGTATAATATTATAGTAATTCGTTTAGGGGTGTAGCTCAGTTGGTAGAGCATCGGTCTCCAAAACCGAGTGCCCAAGGTTCGAGTCCTTGTACCCCTGCCACCGACAAACCGCTGCTTTGCGGCGGATTTGGCACGGGGGTGTAGCTCAGCTGGGAGAGCGCGTGCTTCGCATGTACGAGGCCAGGGGTTCGAATCCCCTCATCTCCACCAAAAAGGCGGAAATCCTGATATAATCGGATTTCCGCCTTTTCGCTGTCATATATCCCTAAAAAATCCCTTAATAGTTTGGAGGGCTGCTTTTTTATGATTTTGACTTACGCTTGTTTTGTCAATTTGAAAACGGATTACCGGCCTGCTTCGGTTTATTCCCAAGAATACTGCTTCGGCTCAAGCACAGACTGAAAATCCCAAAACCGCTTGCTGATTTTGCCGTTCTCATAAAATGTGATTTCGTCTATTTCGTCGCTGACTTCACAATATGCGTCCGTCATATGCATCATATACTGTATCGCCCTCTCGATCGCGTCCTTCGGATTTTCCGCCGCGACATAGCTCCCCAAGTCGATACGGTTTGTACTAAATGGGATAAAGCCGCTTATCATCTCCGGCGTCGCGCATCTGTATGTTACTGTATATCTTCGCAGCATAGTGTTCACCTTTCCGGTTTGTGCTGTTTTCCGTCAGCTATGTTACCACTATTATATCACTTGACAAAAACATTCGAATACAATTTTTCGCACTTTTTGTTTAAAAACCCGATAAAAAAAGTTTAACAGGCCATTCACAATCTGTGCGCTCGTTCAAAACCCGTTGGGTAGTAAAAAATGATAGAATAATAATATATGTTGCAGAAAGGACTGATTATAATGATAACGCATCCGTTCCCGCCGCTCTATGACGAAAACTCAAAAATACTCATTCTCGGCAGCTTTCCGTCAGTTAAATCACGCGAGCAAAATTTTTTCTACGGACATCCGCAAAACAGGTTCTGGCGCGTAACCGCCGCTGTTTTTGGCTGCGCGGTTCCCGAAACCGTTGAGGAAAAGAAAGCGTTTCTGCGCCAAAATCATATAGCGCTATGGGATGTTATAGCGTCATGCGAGATAACCGGCAGTTCCGACAGCTCCATAAAAAACGTCGTTCCCAACGACCTTTCGCCCATTTTAGACACGGCGGATATTAAGCAGATTTTCGTAAACGGCAGAATTGCGCAGAAGGTATATGACAAATACACAAAACGCCTGACAAACCGTCCCGCTGTTTATCTGCCGTCAACGTCTCCTGCCAACGCCGCGTGGACGGTGGAAAAATTAACAGAGCAATGGTCGCGCATTGCTCTGTTATGAATTAATCCTGTCTATTATATTTTTCAGCTCATCCAAAGTGACGAGCCTGTTTAGCACGTCAAGCAGCATATTTGCGGAAAGCTTTGCCGGTACGCCTATCTCATGCGACAGCTTTTCCCGAAGCTCCCGCGAGCCGGAGCCGCCGGACAGACCGAGCATATACAAATCGGTTTTGGTTATTCCGCTCTTTTTGCCGTCCCGCGCCGAGTCGTCAACGGTGCAGCCGGCTTGTTTGAGCGCGTTTATGATAATATCCTCGCTCATGCCCTCAACGCCGAGCAAGCCTTCGGCCGACGCCGTCCTTTTGCGCTTCTCCTTGCCGGCAATATCCGGCACATACGCATGCAACACCTTTCCCGACGCCGCCTGCTGCTTTACAAAATTCCTTATGCGCAGCCCGGCGGAATCCGAGTCGGTCAGAATAACTATTCCCGTCTCCTCCGCCAGACGCTTTATTGTCGCAATAAAGTCGGGATTGGTATACACCGCGAAGCCGTGCGTGGTAAGGATCACTCCGTCTATAAACCCCGACAGTTTTATTTTGTCATACGCGCCCTCTACTATAATCGCTTCTTTTATCCTGTACATATTACACTATTATATCCCCGTACCAGTAGTTCATATCAACCTCGCCGTCTATACCCTTAACAGTGCCGCTGCCGCTGTACTGGAACATTATATAGCTGCCGTCATATGTGCATGTGCATGATTTATTATACTGCGCTACCCATTTATACCACGACTTGTTATCAAACGCCGGATCCGTCAAATAGTTAGTCCACCAATATGTGCTTGAATATATACCCACATCATAGCCCGTAGCCGATACTGTATCGCAGAAGATTTGGGCATATTTCCCCACCTCGGCCTTTCCGCCGTCCTCGTCCAATACCGCTTTGGTTGTGTCCGGATCCTCAATATCATAGAATACCGGCATGGATGGGCTGTGGCCTTTTAACAATCGCAGAGCGTGCTGCGCCTCGCTTTCCGCCTTTTCCTCGCAGTCGGCATATGAATACAGATATACGCCGTAGGGTATGCCGCGCTTTTCACATTCGGTAACGTTCCTTATCCACTTTTTATCGTCCTGGGACGTAATATCACTGCCGTAGCCGCAGCGTATTATGACAAAATCAACATTCTGCTCCACCTCGTCCCAATCGACGTCGCCCTGGTACACGCTTATGTCAATACCTCGCATTGTTATATTCTTATTTGTGGGTGATACTATGTTTACGCCGTCCTTTTGTCCCGAATTCGGCGCACTCTGGATGCTATGCGGCTCCGGGGTGATTTCCGGCTCCGCCGTCGGAGTCGGGGTCGGCTCCGGAGTCGGCACCGCCGTAGGCTCCGGCGTCGGTTCCGGTGTGGGCTCCGCCGTCGGCGCTTCCGTCACGGAAACCGCCGGCATCCTCCCCGCGAGCACCGACCGCTTAACGCCGTTGCTCGAATATATCTTTATACTGTCATCCGTTTCGTCAAAATCAATTATCATACCCGCAGTCTCGCTTATAAACCTTACAGGAACCATGGTCTTTGTCTCTCCGTCCGGCTTATTTATAAGCTTGGGCACAACGCCGTCCGGAATGAGCACGCGCTTTCCGTTTATATACGCGGTATTGTCGTTTATGTACATGCGTATATATGTGCCCTGATAGCTTATCTCAACGCATTGCTTCTCGCCCATGTAATTAACCTCCGCGCCGCAGGCTTCAAAAACCTCCCGCACCGGGACCACCGCATGGTCGTTAAACAATATCGGCTCCACAGCCGCGTGTATTTCCTGCCCGTTCACATACAAATTATATATGCAATCGGAATATGTATGCATCTCGCCGTCATAAAACAGCAGCATATTCTGTACAGCCGCGTTCGCCGTAAGCGGCAGCGCGTAAATAAGCGCCGCCATGGCCGCAACCGCCAACACTTTTAATTTTTTCAAAACAATTCCACCTTTACTTAATATGATTTACCTATTCTCCAAACGGTATATTAAAATGCTCATACGCCGACTTTGTGGCAATCCTGCCCCGAGGCGTCCGCGCGATAAATCCGAGCTGTAGCAGATACGGCTCGTATACATCCTCTATCGTGTTCGGCTCCTCGCCGATTGTCGCTGCCAATGTATCGAGCCCCACCGGCCCGCCGCCGAAGTTCTCAATCATGGCCTGTATCATGCGGCTGTCGATGCTGTCCAGTCCCAGCTCGTCAACCTCCATGCGCTTAAGCGCCATATCCGCGACCTCGTAGGTTATAACGCCGTTCGCCTTTACCTGCGCATAGTCGCGCACACGCTTTAAAAAGCGGTTCGCAATCCTTGGCGTGCCCCTCGACCGCGAGGCGATCTCCGCCGCGCCGTCACGGTCAATCACAACATCCAAAAGCCCCGCGCTGCGCTCAACAATTCGCGTAAGTTCTTCCGGACTGTATAGTTCGAGACGGCATATGACGCCAAATCTGTCCCGCAGCGGAGCGGTCAGAAGTCCCGCGCGTGTGGTAGCGCCGATTAGCGTAAACTTCGGCAAATCAATTCGTATGGATTTTGCCGACGGACCCTTGCCGATAATAATATCGAGCGCGTAATCCTCCATTGCGGGGTATAATATCTCCTCAACCGTTCTCGACATCCTGTGGATTTCGTCTATAAATAATATATCATGCTCCGATAAGTTAGTGAGAATAGCAGCCAAATCCCCCGCCTTTTCGATAGCGGGACCGCTTGTGATACGAATATTTACGCCCATCTCGTTCGCGATAATTCCCGCGAGCGTTGTTTTTCCCAGTCCCGGCGGGCCGTACAGCAGAACGTGGTCAAGCGCCTCCTTTCGTTCCAGCGCCGCCTGTATATATATTTTGAGATTTTCCTTTGCCTTTGCCTGACCGACGTACTCCTCAAACTTATGCGGTCTCAGACCGTACTCGATATCCGCGTCCTCCGCCATGAAGCCGCCGTTTACAAAGCGCTCATCTTCATCCAACATAATCCATACCTCGTCACATTAACCGCGCCAGCGCCGTTTTAATTAAATCCTCCGTCGAAAGCGACGCGTCCAGCTTCATAATAACGTTTCTCGCGTCATTGGCGCTGTAGCCCAATACCACCAAAGCGCTGACCGCCTCCGCGCGCGAATCGGTAAGCGGCTCGCCCGTCGTATCCGTAAACACGCCTTCATCGTCGTCAATCCCCAAATCCGCTCCGTCAATCTTATCCTTTAATTCAAGCAGTATGCGCTGTGCCGCCTTAGGCCCCACGCCCTGCGCCTTTGTAAACGTCTTTGTGTCTCCCGTGATAATCGCGGCGCCAATCTGTCCGGGCGACGCCGCCGACAGAATTGCAAGCCCCGCCTTAGGCCCCACGCCCGATACCGAGGTGAGCATCAGAAACATTTTCCGCTCCTCCTCCGTAATAAAGCCGTACAGCTCCATTGCGTCCTCGCGCACATTGAGACAGGTATACATAGTTATCCCGCTTCCCGCCGCGGGCGCTCTTTCCACGTCGCTTAGCGAAGTATAAATCATATACCCCACGCCGCCCGCGTCCACCACAAGATAATTCTCGCCCTTTGCGACAAGCGTTCCCTTTATATAATAATACATCTTACCACTCCACTAACTGTCATATTTACATAATACCATAGTTAATAGCAAATGTCAACCCGATTGTTAAAAAGTTGTTAATTTTCTTTACAATTATTACACAATTTGTTAATATTTTCGCTGAAAAAAAGACGACCGCAAACGGTCGCCTTTTACTCATAATTAATATCAATCCTTCATGGCCTTAACTGCCTCGAAATCGTCCGTAACCTCCTTTGACGGAGCCGGAGTTATAAGACTTACGACAACTATCGCGATACAAGCCGCGATAAACGCCGGAAGAAGCT
>CANRAG010000009.1 GCA_947628515.1 uncultured Clostridia bacterium
CGCAAAACCGAGGCTCCGCCTCGCCCGGCTATCTTGCCGGGTACCGGCACATTGGCTCCGGTAATGTTATTCAGCCGCCCGCGCGGGGCGGCGGTATATATCAGCGCTTGCGCTATTGCTCTCATCATGCGGAATTAGGGCGCCGCGAGAGCGATATAAAACGCCGGCCTCCTTCCGGCGGCGTATGCGGGGATATATATTTATTATCACACCGGCTGCCGTCATGCAACCTACCTTGGCGGCATAAGTCCGGTACTTATGAGCTAATATCATCCGCGTCCGTTTAGGAACACCGACCGCTGGAGAGAAGCGCATGCGGATGTTATTATATGTAGGGAGAGAAAACGCACTCAAAGCAGCGTACAATGCTTCGAAATAATGAATTTATGAATGGAGGAAAACAAATAATGAACTTTAAAAGGTTTATCAGCGGGGTTTCGGCTTTCGCTGTATCAGCCAGCGCGTTTGTCGGCATGGCAATTACAGCTGACGCGGCAGTTACGGAAGTTGATTTTATAGGTTCTTCAACAAATGCCGAGACATTTGACAGCTATAGCTCAACCCAATGGAGCCCGTCCATAGGCACGACGGAAGGCCACAAGGCTTTTAATATCGCAGATGTCAACGAAAACAAGGTTCTTTCTGTGCAGTCCGGTAATAGGGCAGCGTATTCTGCTACATATACGGCAGATAAAGCGGTTGATAACGGCACAGTGAATTTTAATGCCGTACTTACATTTGCCACCAGTTATGCTCATGACGGCTCGGATATCATATTAAACGACAGCGATGGCAATGCCGTAGCAACAATCAAATTAAAAGCCGGCAGTGGTAACGTATATAATACTGTTGTTGGCGCCACTACAGCAAACGGCACTTCAGGCACAAACTTTAATACTCGTAACAACCATACAATAACAATAGACGCAACCGTTGATCTCGACGCAAACACAGCTTCCGTTAAATTAACAAACGAAAGTGAAGTTACGGAGACATTAGATGTAAACATAGATGCTGTGGCCGATATAAAAGGTCTCACAGTGACAACCTGGAACAGCAGATCAAACGACAGTCAGACATCTAATACATACCTTGACAATGTAAAATTCTACGCTAACACATTAGCGGATAAAGCTACGGCTTTGACTGTTTCATACCAGATTGCCGACGGGAACGAAGTTGCGACGCAGTTGGTTGATATTTCCGACCAAAACCTTACAGCAGGAGATACAGCCGAGGCAATCCCCTACTATGTAGGAGCTTATGTGAATGGTACGGACGGCAAAATATATAAGACCGGTTTGGACACTTATAACAGAACATATAGCGGCGAGGTTTCCGGAGGAACCTCAACAAAGGTTGTTGAAACCGTAACGCTTTCAGATGCTACACAATATTTGGAGTATGACGGCACCCCATTCGACGGTGCGTCAAACGGTCAATATGCAGGCGGCATAGCCAGTAGTCAGTCCCCGAAATCGTTCACTGTTGCTGTCGATGGACTATATGATATTGCAGTGAGCGCCGGGGCTACAAACTACAACAGACCTGTTCAAATTAAAGAAGCAAATGCCTCAGACGGAACTGTGCTGTTTAACACTGGTGCCACGACAAACAATCAATTAAATATATATACCGGAACAGGATTAGCGCTTAAAGCCGGAATTACATATTATGTCGTTGGAGGCGCATCACAGGCCTATGTTGACTATGTTCTTCTTACAAAGAAAGGTGACTTGGCTACAGTAAGTCCGGTAACAAAAACGGGCGATTATTCGGAATATGAGGATGATAAAGTAAAGGCATTCAAGTTTACCGTTACTCCTAACGATCAGACGGTTACCGCTGTCACAGTGGCTACCGATGGCGATAAAAATGTTACAAAGGATAGTCTTAACTTAACCGGCGGCGGCAGTGTGATATTCGGTGTTCTTGCGTCAGCTGCTTCACTCGAAGCTATTCCCGATACGTTCACGGCAACTATTACTGTTGAATAAGGAGGTAAATGGAAATGAAAAATTTTGAAACACCTAAAATAAACATTTCAATGTTCACAGTAGAAAATATTGTAACGGACTCCGCCGGTTCTGTAAATGAAAACAATCTTGAATCGGCAAAAACGGCTCTAAAAGAATCCGGAGTCGATCTTGAGGAGAATGTATTCACATTCACGTTCTAAGCATAGATTGGCAAATGATTGACAATATAAAGTGAAATACCATAGCGACACTCGACGAAGCACCGTTCTCTCCCTGCATTCGGTCGAGTGTTTTTTACATAAATCAATATTGTAATGATTTTCTCTACGGCATTTAAATATGCCGCTCCTTTCGGGGCGGCATATTCGCTTAATCCGATATTTCGTCGACGTCGTCCTCGACAGCTTCTTCCTTATCAAAGCTTATGCCCTCGATATGGATGTTGACCTTTGAGACATTCAGGCCTGTCATGGACTCAACGTTTGTCTTGACATTTTCCTGAATACTCCACGCCAGTTCGGGGATTTTTACGCCGTACTCAACAACTATGTAAAGATCCACACTCACGCTGTCCGCGTTCATATCCACCTTTACGCCCTGAGACGCGTTCCTTTTAGCGCCGAACCGCTTCGCCACGCCCGCCGCGAAGGATGTGTACATGCATGACACGCCCTCTATTTCCGACGCGGCAATCCCGGCAATCGTGGAAACAACGTCCACCGAAATCTTGATGTTACCGATTGACTCCTCCTGCTCGGTCGGAATTTCCGTTTCTATAGTGGCTTCCTCTTTCTCGGCTGCCTCAACCTCCGGTTCCTCCGCGACTGCTTCCTCATTTCTGATTTCCTCATCCATTGATAACTTCCTCCTTTTGGATAATATTTAAAATAGTGAATACTATTTAGATTACATATTATTTTCCTCGCCGAACCGCTTCTACTCAAACATCTTCTTTACCGTCATTTTGACGCTGATTATGCGGTTATCGCACCAGACAAAATGGTCTATAAGACTTATCTGAAACGTGGCAAGAATTTTCTGCGCCTGATCCGTCATGAAAATATCGGCGTCCGAAACATCCACGTATCCGCTCGGATGGTTGTGTACAAGAATTACATTTGCTGCTGAGCTTTGTGTCGCAACCTTAACCATTTTATCAATCTTAACGCTTGCGAAGCCGGCCTCGCTCCTGTCGGTAAGTCTGGATATGCACTTCACGCGCATAAACCTGTCCATGCAAATCATCACAATTTCCTCTGTGTCGTTTGAAAACTCAATTGTGCTTACAAACTGCAATACATTGTCACTTGACAGCCGTATGGGATTTGATTTCAGCCTTTCTTCCTCGTAATAGTCCATAAACGACTTCAGACTGCGTAAAAACAGTATGGTCCTTTCGCCCACGCCGTCAATTTCGCCCTTCATTCTGAAGTCCTCGGCATTTTTAAATAACTGCACAAAATTTTTACCGCTGTATTCAAGCAGCTTGTGCGCGATCGGGTTTGTGTCCTTTTGCGCGTATACGTTGTACAGCATATACTCTAAAATCTCGTACTTTGACCATCCCTTAAATCCGGTTTCATCAAACTTTTCCCGCATCCTTTGCCTATGGTGCTTGTGTATATTTTCTGTTTTCATCTCTTGTTTTGCTTTATTTTCCATTATACGTTAAATCTGAATAATACTATGTCGCCGTCTTTCATGACGTATTCCTTGCCCTCGCTTCTTACAAGACCTTTTTCCTTTGCCGCCGCCATCGTGCCGCATGCCATAAGATCATCATAATGCACAACCTCCGCGCGAATAAATCCGCGCTCAAAATCCGAATGGATTTTACCTGCCGCCTGCGGAGCCTTTGTGCCCTTCTTTATCGTCCACGCCCTAACCTCCGGTTCTCCGGCGGTGAGATAGCTTATAAGTCCCAAAAGCGAATAGCTCGCCTTTATGAGCCTGTCGAGGCCGGATTCGGTCATGCCCAAATCCTCTAAGAACATTGCCCGCTCGTCCTCCTCGAACTCCGCAATCTCCGATTCTATTTTTGCCGATACCGGCATGACCTCCGAGTGCTCGTTCGCCGCGTATTCCATTACCTTCTTCACGAACGGATTGTTTTCTATCCCCTTCGCAAAATCATCCTCGGCGACATTTGCCGCATAGATAACGGGCTTCATTGTGATAAGGAAAAGCTCCTTCATAAGCGCGAGCTCGTCGTCGGTGTATTCAAGCGATTTCGCGAGTCTGCCCTCCTCCATAGCGGCCTTTACCCGCTCATAGAGCGCGACCTCTGACGCAAGCGACTTGTCGCCCTTCATCTGCTTTTTTGTCCTGTCAATCTTTCTGTCGAGCATATCCATATCCGACAGGATAAGCTCAAGATTGATTGTTTCGATATCGCGCACCGGGTCTATTGAGCCGTCCACATGGGTTATATTCGTATCCTCGAAGCAGCGCACCACATGAACTATGGCGTCGCACTCGCGGATTGACGCAAGGAACTGGTTCCCCAGACCCTCGCCCTTTGACGCGCCCTTAACCAGACCCGCAATATCAACAAACTCGATATACGCGCGCGTTACCTTTTTCGGGTTATACATCTCGGCAAGCTTGTCTATCCTCTCGTCCGGCACATCGACTATGCCGACATTCGGCTCGATCGTACAGAACGGATAGTTGGCGCTCTCCGCGCCCGCTTGGGTTATAGCGTTAAACAAGGTTGACTTTCCGACGTTCGGGAGTCCCACTATTCCTAATTTCATTTATGATATTCCTTTCAATTAAAAGTTTTCCGGCTTCTTGTCGGACATGCCGAACTCATAGAGCAGCGCCTCCGTGATCCTTCTCGACGCTTCGCCGTCGCCGTACGGGTTTGCCGCCTGAGCCATCTTCCTATATGCCGTCTCATCGTCTAAAAGCTCGTTTGCAAGCCTTATTATAACATCCTTATCGACGCCCGCAATCTTTACCGTACCCGCTTCCACCGCCTCCGGCCGCTCCGTTTCACGTCTTAGGACAAGCACCGGCTTCGCAAGCGCGGGAGCCTCTTCCTGTATGCCGCCGCTGTCGGTCATTACCATAAAGCTCCTTGAAATGGCATTGTGAAGCTCGTCCGTGTCGAGCGGGTCTATAAGATGAACGCGCTCCGCGCCGCCCAAAACGCCGTTTACCGTTTCGCGTACCGCGGGGTTGAGGTGTACGGGATATACGACCTCAACGTCGGGATGCGACGCCGTAACCGCCTTTATCGCGCCGCAAATATCCTCAAGCGGCTTGCCGAGGTTTTCCCGACGATGCGCGGTCACGATAATAACGCGCCTGTTTTCATAATCGAGCTGCCGCAGGGTTTGGTTTCTAAACGTATAGTCCTTGCGAACCGTTGTCTTTAACGCGTCAATTACGGTGTTTCCGGTAATATATATCGAGGTGGGATTGACATTCTCCTTAATAAGATTATCATAGTTTCGCCGCGTCGGCGCGAAATTGAGATTTGCAATCCTGCCGGTAAGCTGTCGGTTCATTTCCTCCGGGAACGGGCTGTATATATCATATGTCCTTAGTCCTGCCTCGACATGCCCCACCTTAATCTGCATATAGAACGCGGCGAGCGCCGCGACAAAGCTTGTCGATGTGTCGCCGTGGACAAGTACAATATCGGGCTGCTCCTTTTTAAGCACGTCCTCCATTCCCGCCAGAACCCGCGTGGTTATTCCCGCGAGAGTCTGACGGTTCTTCATAATATCCAGATCATAGTCCGGCTTTACGCCGAATATTTCAAGAACCTGATCGAGCATCTGCCTGTGCTGCGCCGTTACGCAGACTACAGGAATTATGTTTTCATGCTTTTTAAGCTCCAGCACGAGCGGACACATCTTTATAGCCTCCGGCCTTGTGCCGAACACTGTCATAACCTTTAGTTTATTCATCGCTTTCCTCCCCGTCCTCTTTGTCCGGCTCATCCTTCTGCTTAGGCTCGATACTGTGAACAAAGCTGTTCTTGCCGAACATTGTCGCAATCAAGAGGAATATCAACACGCATATCAAGAGCAGCATCGCTCTTAAAAACCTCTGCTCGGCAAGCAAAATCGCGGTTATGCCCAAAACTCCGCTTATCGCGTAAAGAATGAATACCGTCTGCTTTTGGGTAAATCCCATATCGTATAACCTGTGATGAAGATGTCCGCGGTCGGCCACCATGGGGCTTTTTCCCGAAACCATGCGCCGTATCATTGCAAATAACGCGTCAAACAACGGCAGGCCGAGCATGAGAATAGGCACCGCAAACGAGATTACGGCATAGGACTTGAACATTCCCTGAACCGAGAGCACCGCGAGCATAAAGCCGAGGAAGGTTGAACCGGTATCGCCCATGAATATCTTTGCGGGATTGAAATTAAACGGAAGAAATCCGAAGCACGCGCCCATAAGCGCCAGCCCCATTACCGCTATAGTGTATTCGTGGTACGTTATGGCGATAAACACAAGCGACATAGACATTATCGCCGACACTCCCGCCGCCAGCCCGTCAAGACCGTCGATGAAGTTTACCGCGTTTGTCATGAATACAATCCATATTACCGTAACAATTGTAGACAGCCAATACGGCAGTATTATAAACGGATCGAGACTGAACACGTTCGGATTTGAAAACACCGATATTCGTATATCACCGTAAAATACCACGACCAATGCCGCGACAATCTGAACCAGAAACTTAATCTTCGCCCCCAGCTCTTTACAGTCGTCTATAAGCCCCAAAATCCCCAGTATCGCAACGCCTATAAGAGTTGCAATCGTATGGTTTGACCATTCGTCGTTAAAGCACAGAATTGCCACCATAAAGCCGAAAAGCATCGCCAATCCGCCTATTCGCGGCGTGGGGCGCTTATGCACGCGGCGCTTATCCCTGGGGATGTCAACAGCGCCTATCTTATACGCAAATCTGCGCACGACGGGCGTGGTGGCGAATGTAAAAATAAATGATATGATAAACGCGAATATCATGCTTGCATATCTCATGTTATCTCCCTCTCATATGTGTATTTTCGTTACAGTTCACCTATCCGACTAAGTTAAAGTCTGCCAAACACTGTTTGGGTAATTGAGCAGGCATCCGGCATAATACCGCGCAGTTATCAATTCATAGCTGAATAGTAACGTTTTTTCGGCGGTTTGCCGCCGACGTTTTAATCCGTTACGAAACCGACCTTTTTGTACACCTTTTTAAGCGTGCGGTTCGCAATCCCGCACGCGCGTTCCGCGCCAGTAGTGTAAATATCTTTCAAGTAAGCCTTATCCTTAATGATTTTATCATACTCCGCGCGGATAGGCCTTATGCCCTCCACGACAGCCTCGGCGACCGCGCTTTTGAGCGCGCCGTAGCCCTGTCCGGCAAAATCGGCCGCAACCCTTTCGGGTGTGCTGTCGGTCATAACAGCCATGATGCTTAACAGGTTATTAACGCCCGCCTTAGCGTCGTCGTCGGGACGGTATTCTATTACGCCCTCGCTGTCCGTTACCGCGCTCTTTATTTTCTTTGCTATTACGCCAAAATCGTCCATCATTGAAATGTAGCCCTTTGGGTTGGAATCCGATTTGGACATTTTCTTTGTCGGCTCTTGCAAACTCGCAATCTTCGCGCCGGACTTTACGAGCAAGCCCTCCGGGATTGTGAACACGTTTCCGTACAGTGCGTTGAACCGTCCCGCCACGTCGCGGCAGATCTCAATATGCTGCATCTGATCCTTTCCCACCGGCACGGCGTCCGCCTGATACAGAAGGATGTCGGCGGCCATCAGCACCGGATATGTGAAAAGTCCGGCGTTTATGTTATCGGCATGGCGCGCGCTCTTATCCTTAAACTGCGTCATTCTCTGCAGCTCGCCCATGTATGTGTAGCAATTAAGTATCCACGCAAGCTCCGCGTGCGCGCTGTTATGTGACTGGATAAAAAGTATGCTCTTTTTCGGGTCTATTCCGCACGCGATATAGAGCGCCATAAGCTCCAGCGTGCGCCTTCTGAGCTCCGCGGGGGTTTGGCGGACGGTTATTGTATGCATATCCATCATCGCAAACGCGCAGTCGTAATCATCCTGAAGCTTTACCCAGTTTCTTATCGCGCCTATATAGTTTCCGAGCGTGATAGTGCCCGACGGCTGCACGCCCGAAAATATTTTCTTTTTCCTTTCAGGCCGCGCCTGAACCTCTTTATTTTCTAATTCCATTACCTGTCTCCTGATTATAATATTTCCGTGAGCACGGCGCCCAGGCGTCTTACTCCCTCCTCAATCTTTTCCGGCGAGATTGAGGAATAATTAAGCCTGAACCGGTTCGACGGCAGACTCTGGTCGATTGCGAAATTTGAACCCGGAACGATTGCAACCTTCTTTTCGAGGCACCTGTCAACAATCTGCGAGGCGTCGCCCTCAAAGTCCGGACATGTGCACCAAAGGAATATGCCGCCTTCGGGAACGGTCCATTCCACCTTGCCCTTCGGGAAGCTCTCCTCCATGGTATCGAGCATAACTCTGCACTTTTTCCCGTAAAGCGCCCTGTTTTTCCCGATATACTTATCTATATCGTACTTCTTCATGAACTCAACGCACATAAGCTGCGTAAGCATTGGCGTGTGTACATCGTTTACCTGCTTTAAAATCTCAATCTTTTCAAGCAGCGGCGCCGCGCCTATAACGTAACCGAGCCGCATACCCGGCGATAAAATCTTCGAGAACGAACCGCAGTATATGACCCTTCCTTCCGTATCGAGCGATTTTAAAGTGGCCACATCCTCGCCCGTGAAACGGAGATCGCCGTAAGGGTTATCCTCGATTATGAGCACATTGTACTTTGAGCAAAGCTCTAACATTCTCTTTCGTCTTTCTATGGGCATGGTAGTGCCCGTGGGGTTCTGGAATGTCGGAATTGTATATAAAAGCTTCGCGTCCGGGTTAGCTTCGAGCGCGGCTTCAAGCTTATCCATATCCATTCCGTAATTGTCAACGTCAACGCCCACAAGCTGACATTCATAGGTTCTGAACGCGTTAAGGCTGCCTATAAAGCTCGGATTTTCAACAATTATCTTATCGCCCTTATTAAGTATTGATTTCGCCGTAAGGTCTATGCCCTGGTTCGCGCCGGTCATGATAATTATTGAATCGCCCTCGCTGTACGCGCCGACCTTCTCCGCGCGCGACCTCGCGCAGTCCTTCATCTTTGGATAGCCGTCGGTTGTGCCGTATTGCAGCGCAAGCGTAGGCTGCGTCATAAGAATTTTCCCCGCAATCTTGGAAAGCTCCTCCGACGGAAAAAGCTCCGCCGCCGGATTTCCGCCCGCAAGCGATATAATCTCCGGATCGGCCATACGCTTAAACATCTCTCTTATGGCGGAGCCCTTCATCGGCTTTACTCTGTCCGCGAAAAATTCACTGTAATCAATCATTTCTATCCTTCCTCTCTATATAATCATGCTCTTTTATTCATCCTCGCCCACGCGTCCTTTAATCCGACCGTGCGGTTAAATACCATTTTCTCCGGCGTGGACTCCCTGTCCATGCAGAAATAGCCCTGGCGCATAAACTGGAACTTATCGCCCGGCTTCGCGCCCGCCAGGCCGCTCTCAAGCTTTGCGTTGCCCATTACAATCATATTATCCGGGTTTACGTTATCCAAAAAGCTCTCAACGCCCGTCTCGTCCGACGGATTTTCCACGTTAAAGAGTCTGTCGTAAAGCCTGATTTCCGCGTCAATGGCGTGCGCGGCGCTCACAAAATGAATTGTGCCCTTAACCTTACGCTTATCCTCCGTGTCTCCGCCCCTTGAATCCGGCGCGTAATCGCAGTGCACAACGGTTATATTACCGTCCTCGTCCTTCTCGCAGCCCGTAGCCGTTACATAGTACGCGCCCTTTAATCGGATTTCCCTGCCCGGAACCATTCTCTTATACTTATTCGGCGCTTCCTCGCGGAAGTCCTCACGCTCAATATATAAATACTTTGAAAACTCAATCGTCCTCATTCCCATTGACGGATCCTCCGGGTTAACCTCCACCTCAAAGGTTTCAACCAAATCCTCCGGATAGTTATCCACAACAAGCTTTATGGGGTCTATTACCGCCATCGCGCGGGGAGCCGTCTTATTGAGATCGTCCCTTATACACGCCTCGAGCATGGCGAAATCAATAACGCTGTTCGACTTTGCAACGCCTATTCTTTCACAGAAATCCCTTATGGACTCCGGCGTGTATCCGCGCCTTCTCATGCCGCAGAGCGTGGACATTCTCGGATCGTCCCAGCCCGAAACGATACCGTCGTTCACAAGACGCAGGCTTCTTCTCTTGCTCGTTATCGTGTAGTTGAGATTCATTCTCGCAAACTCGATCTGTCTCGACGGATGCTTATAGCCCACCTCGCGCAGCACCCAGTCGTAAAGCGGACGGTGATCCTCGAACTCAAGCGAGCAGAGCGAATGCGTAACGCCCTCGACCGTATCCGAGATAGGGTGCGCAAAGTCGTACATCGGGTATACGCACCATTTATCGCCCGTCCTGTGATGGTGCGCTCTTAAAATTCTGTATATCACCGGGTCGCGCATATTAAGGTTCGGCGACGCCATATCTATCTTTGCCCTAAGCACCTTGCTCCCGTCGGGGAACTCGCCGTTTGTCATACGCGTGAACAAATCGAGATTTTCCTCAACGGAACGCTCGCGGTACGGGCTGTTTTTGCCCGGCTCCTTAAGCGTGCCCCGATATTGCCGTATTTCATCCGCGCTCAGGTCGCATACGAACGCCTTACCCTTTTTGATAAGCGTGACCGCCGCTTCATAGATTGCGTCAAAGTAGTCGGACGCGTAGAGCACCTTGTCCCACTTAAATCCGAGCCATCTTATATCCTCCATTATGGCGTCGACATACTCCGTATCCTCCTTTGTGGGGTTTGTGTCGTCAAAGCGGAGGTTACAGGTTCCGTTATACTTCTCGCTCATTCCGAAGTCAATGCATATAGCCTTCGCGTGGCCTATATGGAGGTATCCGTTCGGCTCCGGCGGGAAACGCGTTTGAACATGGTCGTAATGACCTTCCTTTAAGTCCCTGTCAATTGCTTCCTCGATAAAATTTCTTGATGTATATGTTTCTTCCATACAGTTTGTCTCCGTTATTTTAATGAATTTATTGCCGTTTCCAACCTTTCCCGTACCTTGTCGGCGCCAAGCGTTTGCATAATCTGATATAAATCCGGTGTGTTCAGCCTGCCGGTTACGGCAACCCGTATAACGCCGGACACATCGCCCACATGCCCCTTAAAAGCGTCGGGGTTCTGCTTGTACTCCTTCGGCGCGCCCGCAAAGCCGAGTGAAACAGCAAGCTCTCTGACCTGCGGGAACCAGTCCTCCGCCGCTCCGTCGGGATTATAAATTTTGGCGTAGCCTTCAAGTATCGCAAGCTTGTCCGCGTCCGATACATCATCCGCCCAGCCGAGCTTGCCGTCAAATGTCTCGTCATAGAAATATGAATAGTAATCCTTGACCTCGCTCCACTTTCCTATATCCTTTCTCGGCTTCTTGTTGCCGCGCTCTATAGAAAATATCCTTTTCGCGTAATCCGCGTCACGCGTTATGAGATTATAGAGCTGCCCGTCATATTCCTTTGCCCACTCCGAAACCAGGTTATATACCGTTTCGGTGTCAAGGGTTGAAATATATGTCTTTGAAATATCGTGGAGCTTAACCATATCAAACAGCGCGCCCGCCTTGCTCATCTTATTTAACGAAAATGCGAAATCATCTATGGCGCCCGTCTTATTGGCGCGTTTCCAATCCTCATAATTCGAATTCGCTATTGTCATAAGATACTCGTTTACAGCGCCCGCCGGATACCCCGCCTCCGCATAGTAGCTTACCGCCGCTTCCGGATCCTTGCGCTTTGATAGCTTTCGCTTGCCGTTTGTTTTTTCGTCCTCTTTCATTATAGGCGCGATATGCGCGTACTTGGGCGCCTTAAAGCCGAGCAAGTAGAAAAGCTGCAAATGAATGGGAACGGATGAAAGCCACTCGTCGCCTCTTGTTACATGCGTCGTTCTCATGAGGTGGTCGTCTATTACGTGGGCAAAATGATAGGTCGGCGTTCCGTCCTTCTTTAAAAGCACAATATCTAAAATATTTTCCGCTATCTCTATCTTGCCCTTGACCTCGTCCTTAAATTTAATTCTTCCGTCCGGTTTACCCGGTGATTTTAATCTTATAACATATTCCTCACCGGCGTCAATCCTGGCCTTTGCCTCCCCGACCGTAATATCACGGTACTTTGCGTACTTGCCATAAATGCCCGGAATTAAAGCCTTTTCCGACTCCTGCCGCGCTCTTATACCGGCGATCTCCTCTTCGGTCATAAAGCACGGATACGCCAGTCCCCGCTCCACAAGATCTTTTACATACGCCTTATATATATGCGTTCTCCTGCTCTGCGTATACGGCCCGTATGCGCCGCTCTCGGCGGTTTCGCTCTCTGCGCCCTCGTCGGGAATTATGCCGAATTGCTTAAGACCGTTTACCATACCGATAACGCCGTTTTCAACCTCGCGCTTTTTGTCGGTATCCTCTATTCTTAAATAAAACACTCCGTCTCTGCCGGCTGTTCTTGACGCCACAAACGCGGCGAAAAGACTTCCGAAATGCAGGAAGCCCGTCGGCGACGGAGCAAATCTTGTTACCTTTGCGCCCTCCGGCAGCTCGCGCGCCGGATATATAGCCTCATAATCCGCCGGAGTTTTGTCGATTTCCGGAAAAAGAAGCTGTGACATAGTTAAATTGTCCATTATTAAATGTCCTTTCCTATCTATGAAAACATACCTATACGTTTTTCATTATACCTCATTTGCGCCGAAATATCAAGTATAAATCCCAAATCCAAACGCATTTATTGTAAATTTTTTGACGTAAACGAAAAAATCCGAAAAAACACTTGATTTTTGAGGCCTGTTCTGTTATAATACTATATGTTCTTAATAAGCAGATGTGGCGGAATTGGCAGACGCGCATGATTCAGGTTCATGTGGGTAACACCGTGCGGGTTCAAGTCCCGCCATCTGCACCATAGAGGGCGGAAATCCTGATAATAGCGGGGGTTCCGCCTTTCTTAGTTCTATGTATCCCTAAAAAATCCCAAAATAGAATTGACATTTGATTGAATTTTTGATATATTATAATTATGTTGTAATAGGATAAAATTGTGAGGTGATCGAAAGTGTCAAGCGGCGACAGTTGCGAGTCAAACGGACGAAAACGGCTGAACATTATGCAGCGGATCCGGCTGTGCGCCGCTGTGTTCCGCGTTGCGTAATGTATATGTTTCCGCCTCCGCCCGACTTTGAAATAAGTTGATTAAGGAGGTTTTTTTACGTCCGTTAACCTGTGCGGGGTCCCGAAACGGGTTTCATTATCAAACAAACGGAGGGAATACTATGGCAAACGAAGAAAAAAAACTCAACGTTACGGATACGTCGGAACTGATGGAAAAACCGGATTACGAAAAGGAAATTCTGGGCATTGTAAGAGGCAACGCCTCGCCAAAGGCGATGATGGCACAGTTGGAGGGCTACCATGCCAATGATTTGGCGCAGGCTATGGGGAATCTTGACGTTTGGGAGCGGAAAAAGCTGTATCGTATTTGCGCGGTTGAAATGCTTTCGGAAGTTTTCGAGCATTTGGATGACGCGGGGGTCTATCTGAACGAAATGGATATACAGAAGGCTGCCGCTGTCGTGGCGGAGCTTGAAACGGACACCGCCGCGAATATCCTTCACGAGATAGAAAAGGAAAAAAGAGCCGCCATTATCGAAATGCTGCCGCACGAAATACGACGGGAAATTCATTTGATTGCCACTTTCGATAACGACGAAATAGGTTCGCGCATGACCACGAACTGTATTGTTATCCGTGAGAACCTGACAATAAAGCGGGCGATGAGCGAGCTGATTTCTCAGGCAAAGGAAAACGATAATATTACGACTCTTTTTGTAATAGACGAAGCCGAAGAATTTTACGGCGCGATTGACCTGAAGGATTTAATTACCGCCGACGCGGACGATTCGCTCGAAGATTTGATACAGACCTCCTTCCCATATGTGTACGCGCACGAGCTTATAGACGATTGTATCGAACGGCTCAAGGATTACTCGGAGGACTACATCCCTGCGCTGGATAACTCCAACCAACTGTTAGGCGTTATTACCGCCGCGAGCATTATAGAGGTTGTAGACGATGAATTGGGTGAGGATTACGCAAAATTCGCCGGCCTGACCGCCGAGGAGGATTTAAAGGAGCCGCTGACGGAGAGTATGAAAAAGCGTACTCCGTGGCTTTTGATACTGCTCGCGCTGGGCATGGTCGTTTCGGGAGTGGTCGGAGCCTTTGAGAGAATTGTTTCGCAGCTCACCCTGATTATGGCGTTTCAGTCGTTAATCCTGGACATGTCCGGTAATGTCGGCACACAGTCGCTCGCCGTTACCATACGGGTGCTTACGGACGAAAATCTGACGGGCGCGCAGAAAATTCGGCTTGTCATAAAGGAAATGAAAATAGGCTTTTCCAACGGGCTGATTTTGGGTGCAATCTCCGTTCTGTTTGTAGGGATGTATATCATGCTGTTTAAACACAAAGAAATGCTGTTCAGCTTCGCTGTGTCGGGATGTATCGGGATTTCTCTCCTGTTTGCCATGATGATTTCCGGTACAATAGGCACATTAATCCCTCTGTTTTTCAAGAAAATAAAGGTTGACCCGGCTGCCGCCTCCGGACCGCTTATTACCACAATAAACGACCTTGTCGCGGTTGTTACCTATTACGGTATGAGCTGGCTCCTGCTGTTAAATATATTGCATGTGGTTTAACCTAACCGCATGTTTTTGCGGCGGTCGGCGCGCGACCATTGGAAAAAACGCCTTATCTGTGAAATATAAAAAGAAAGAAAGGAGCTTACTATGAAGAACAAATTTTTTACGAGGATTTTGCCATGCATATGCGCCCTGTCGCTTATGCTATGCCTATACAAGCTGCCCGCGGAGCCTGTAGCGCTCGCGGGAAACACGGGCGCTGCGGACATGGCGCAGACAACGGCGGCCAATGAATACACATCCGCCGCCATAACCCAAGACGGACGGCTCATGGTGTGGGGAGCGAATTATCAGGGCTATCTCGGCACAGACGGAACCGGCGACACGGTTCTTCCGACGGAGATTATGAGCGACGTCGTCTCCATATACACATCCGAAGGCCCCATATTCAGCGCCGCTCTTAAAAAGGACGGCAGCCTGTGGACATGGGGCAACAATAATTTCGGTCAGCTCGGCGACGGAACCAAGGACAATAATCCCGTGCCGCAAAAAATAATGGACGGCGCAGCGATGGTATCCATGGGACAGTATCACTGCGCGGCAGTAAAAAATGACGGAACGCTTTGGGTGTGGGGCGATAACCAAGGCGGCCAGCTCGGAGACGGCACGACCGATACCTGTCTTGAACCGAAGAACGGTTTTCGTTACGCGAAAATAGTCTCTATAACTCTACAACACAGCCACTTATGCCGGGGGATGTTATCTTTACCGAAACCCTGCCCGTCCTTCTTACAAGCAGCTGGCATTTGCCGTTAAAGGCGCGTCTTACCGGAAGCTTATCGGAGTCGTGGTCGCCCGGGTTGCCGTTGCCCGCTCCTATGAACTCGCCGCCGCATACCTCAAAGCTAAGCAGATTATCCGCGGTCGGAACCGTTCTCCCGTCAGAATCCGTAATATCAATATTAATGATAATCACCTTATCCGTTTCGGCATTGTCCCCGTATACCTCCGCTTTCACGGCGGCCGGAGCGCCCGTGGTCCGCACCGTTTCAGTCAGCGCTGCCACGCCCTTTTTGTAGCCTATCGCTTTGAGCTCGCCCGGCTCATATATAACATTATCCCAGTTGAGATACCAATTCTTATCCATTTCCTTCCTGCCATAGCTTTTGCCGTTGACAAACAGCTCGACCTCGTCGAGATTGCTGTAGCAGTATACCGGTAATTTCACACCCCGCTTATCGGGATAATTCCAGTGCGGGAACAGATGCAGAACCGGTTCGGTCTGCCACCAGCTTCTGTAATAATAGAAATTATCCTTAGGGAACGCGCAGTAGTCCATAACTCCAAACTGCGTGTACACGCTCGGATACGCGAGCGGAGTCGGCTCGCCCCTATAGTCTATGCCCGTCCATATAAACAATCCCGCAAGATAATCACGTTCCGCGACATATTTCCACGCGTCCTCACCCATATTAAAGCGGTCGGCCTTTTTGCCGGATCTGCATTTAGCTTCATTTTCGGGATCATATGCGTAATACTGCGACTTATTCTCGTCCGTGCTGTAGCAGCCGCGCGTCCAGCTGTTTGAGCTTTCCTCCGTCACGATAACGGGCTGGTTCGGATAGCGTCTATGATAGTCGTCCCACGCGGTTTTGCAGTAGTTAAAGCCCATTACATCAAGCTTATTTGTAATACCGAAGAACATATGCGCGTCGTCATACCGTTTCACGCCGTCCCAGCACACGACGGCGGACGTGACGCTCCTTGTCGGGTCCTGCTTTCGCACCTCGGCAATCATGGACGCCATAATCCTTTTCATCTCCGGCTTGTGCTGCGCAAAAATCTCCTCGTTACCTATCCCCCACAGAATGACAGACGGGTGGTTCCTTCCGCTCCTGACAGTGTCTCTAAGGCATTTAATATCCTCCGGCGCGCTTGACATTCGCCGCGTTTCGTCAAATACCAGTATTCCCATTCGGTCGCACAGGTCGAGCACCTGCTTAGGCGCGGCATAGTGAGCGCTTCTAAACGCGTTTGCGCCCATGCTTTTTATCCTCGCAAGGCGGTACCGATGCACCTCGTCGGGCACGGCTATTCCCACTCCGGCGTGGTCGTGATGGCAGCACACGCCCTTTATAACTACCCTTCTGCCGTTTAGCAAAAAGCCTCTTTCCGCGTCAAATTCCGCCTTACGTATGCCGAAGCTTATTTCCTCCTCGTCAAGCAGTCTGTCTTTACTATACAGCCTTACCTTCGCGCTGTAAAGGTACGGATTGTCAATATCCCAAAGCGTTATATCGCTAAGCTCCGAGTTAAGCGTCACTTTTGCGCAGTCCCACGCTTCAATCGCCGCGCCGTGGCTAAAGCTTTTGACTAAAACTCCGTTCGCGTCGAATATTTCCGCGTTAACCGAAACATCCGCCGCGTCAGTAAGCTTATTTTCAATCTCGGCAGAAACTGATACCGCCGCCGATTTGTCGTTAAGATTAACCTCGCTTGCGACAAATATCCCGTCCTTTACGAAACGCACGCTGTCTGTAAATTCCAGCCATACATGCCGGTAAATACCGCCGCCCTCATACCACCAGCCCTCTCTGCCCGTGGCGTCAACACGTATTGCGAGAACATTCTCCCCGCCAATGTTTAAAAAATCGGTTATGTCATAGTAAAATCCGGTATAGCCGCTCACATGCGTGCCTATGTAGTACTGATTAAGATACAAATCGCTGTCGCGGTATACTCCGTCAAAGTGGATGAGCACGCGCCCGACATCCTCTGACGCGTCGAGTGTGAACCTCTTTCTGTACCATGCCACACCGGGTTCAAGGCAGCCGCCCGCAAAGTGGCGGCTGTCTATGCTTTCCATTTCCGGTATTGCGCGCATATTCTCCTCGCCGCTGTTTTTTGTGTAATCCCCCTCCACAACGAAGTCATGGGGCAGATTTACCGTCCGCCAATTTAAATCGTCAAGGCTCGCCTTTGCGGCTCCGAAATCATACGCGCCCGCTTTCGCGCCGCCCCAGCCCTCAGCCGGATCGCGAGGCCCCGGATCCCCGTTATAAAATTTCCAGTTATCGTCAAAAAGTATCTTCTTCATGGCTACGCTCCTTAAATTTCAGGTTAATTGTATTATACTACTGTTTTTGTAATTGTCAATGCCTGTTCGCTTATTTTTTATCCAATCAAAATACACTATGCTGTTTCGCATAGTGTATTAATACGCCTATATTCCTCTCTTATGTCTCGCGGCCTCCTGCATACGCGACATCGCTCTTGAAAGCGCGGCCTGAGATGTGTAGAAGTCGTGCTTGCTCTGCTTCTGGCGCAGGCGTTCCTCCGCCCGCTCCTTTGCCTCGCGAGCGCGTCTTTCGTCTATTTCCTCCGGCAGCTCGGCCGTATCGACAAACACCACCGCATCGTTATTGTTAAAATAACAAAATCCCGCGCCGGTAAAAAATGTTTTTTTCTCATCGTTTTCGATAAATCTTATTTCACCCATCGCCAGCGCCACCAGCACGCTTTCATGGTTGTGGAGTATCGCGTACTCCCCGTCGGTTGACGGCAGCACCAGAGATGTGCATTTGCCGTCATATATAACCTTATCGGTCGCGTATATTTTCAGATTAAATTCAGCCATAACAAGCGCTCCCCTACCAGAGTGTTTTTGCTTTTTCCATTACGTCCTCAATCGCTCCCACGTTGAAAAAGGCAGCCTCCGGATACTCGTCCATCTTACCGTCTATTATAGCCTTGAACCCGCGTATTGTATCCTTTAGCGGCACATACTTACCCGCTACGCCCGTAAATGTCTCCGCGACACGGAACGGCTGGGACAGGAACCTTTGTATCTTTCTCGCGCGATAAACCGTGAGCTTATCCTCGTCTGAAAGCTCCTCCATACCAAGAATGGATATAATATCCTGAAGCTCCTTGTAGCGCTGCAATATTTCCTGAACGCTTCGGGCCACCTCGTAATGCTCCTCGCCCACCACATCCGGCTCAAGTATTCTTGAGTTGGATTCCAGCGGGTCCACGGCGGGATAAATACCCTGCTCGACAATCTTTCTTGAAAGAACCGTTGTGGCGTCGAGATGCGCGAAAGTCGTCGCGGGAGCGGGGTCGGTAAGATCGTCCGCCGGAACATACACGGCCTGAACCGATGTTACGGAACCGTTCCTTGTCGAAGCAATTCTCTCCTGGAGCTGTCCCATCTCGGTCGCAAGCGTGGGCTGGTATCCCACAGCCGACGGCATACGTCCCAGAAGCGCCGACACCTCCGAACCGGCCTGCGTAAACCTGTAAATATTATCCATAAACAGCAGTACATCGCGGTGCTCCACATCACGGAAATACTCCGCCATTGTAAGCCCCGCTTCCGGTACGCGCATACGTGCGCCCGGCGGCTCGTTCATCTGCCCGAAAACAAGCGCGGTCTTTGCTAAAACGCCGCTCTCGGCCATCTCCGTCCAAAGGTCGTTGCCCTCTCTCGAACGCTCGCCCACACCGGTAAATATTGAATATCCGCCGTGCTCGGTCGCGATATTGCTTATAAGCTCCTGGATAAGAACCGTCTTGCCCACTCCGGCGCCGCCGAAAAGCCCTACTTTGCCGCCCTTTGCGTAAGGCGCGAGCAGGTCAATAACCTTTATTCCCGTTTCAAGCACCTCTATTACCGGACTCTGTTCCTCGAACTTGGGCGGTTTGCGGTGGATTAGCCATTTTTCGGCGTCCACCTCGTCCCCGTTATCTATTGTTTCGCCCAGCACGTTAAACAAACGTCCGAGCGTTTTTTCGCCCACGGGCACCTTTATGCCGCCGCCCGTCGCCATAACCTCCATATCGCGGCACAAGCCCTCGCTTGCCGCGAGCATGATACATCTTGCCGTGCCGCCGCCGATAAGCTGCGCAACCTCCATAACGCGCCTTTTGCCGCCCACGCTGACTTCGAGCGCGTCCTTTATCGCCGGCAGCTCGCCCGACCTGAATTCCACATCTACCACAGGCCCCATGACCTGCGCAATTCTACCCTTTACCATTGAGGAAGCCTCCTCTATATATTATTTGTTTTTGGCCTTTTTAAGAGCCTTCGCTCCGGCCGCCACTTCCGTAATCTCCTGCGTAATGCGCGCCTGGCGAACACGATTATACTGTATGGATAAATCATGCAGCATATCCTTGCCCGCGTCGGTCGCGGACTGCATCGCGTTCACGCGCGCGTTCTGCTCGCAGCAGTACGCCTCCACAAGCGCGCTGTATATATACCCGACAACGCATGTGGGCGCGACGGAGTCGAGCACCGCCTCCGGCGACGGAAACATCGGGATTTCCGCATTATGCGCCTCGTCGTCGGTGCTGTAATCGTCGCGCGACAACGGAAGAATACGCGTCTTTACCGGCTCCATCTCCGTCGCGTTTATCATGCGCGTATATATAATCATAATTTCGTCAAGCCTGTTTTCCATATACTGCTCGATTAATCTCGCCCCGATATGCCTTGCTCTGCCTAACGTGGGATTTTGCGCGGTATAATGGAAGGTTTCGTCTATATTATAGTGTCTCGTCCTGAAATAGTGCTCGCCCACCTGACCTACAACATACAGCTCATAAGTGCTTCGCGGCTCCCTTATTGCCGCCTCGGCAAGCTTTAACACATTATGGTTATACGCGCCCACAAGCCCCTTGTCGGCGGTCAGAACCAAAAATCCGCGCCTGCGCTTTTCCGGCGGTCTTTCGGAATGATGCCCGAAAACCTCGTGCGAAATCTGCGGTGAGCGCGACAGCACACCGGATATGATTTTATCGAGCCGGTTAAAATACGGCTCCGTGTTTGCGAGACTCTCTCTTGCTCTACGCATTTTATTGGTTGAAATCATATACATCGCGCCGGTGATTTTCAATGTGTCCTTTATGCTGTTTATACGCTCCTGTATCTCACTTAAACTTGCCATGTGCCCACCGCCTTATTTAACAAGCGACGGGTTGGCAAAAAAGCTCTTCGCCGTTTTTATAATCTTATCGGTAAGCTCTTTCGTCAGCTCCTTCGTATCGCTAAGCTCCCGCTTTATTTCCGGACTGTGCGTAGAGAAATATTCGAGCATTGCCGTCTGCGCGCTCTTAACCTTGTTTATCGGCAGATGCACAAACAGTTTTTCCGTCGCCGCGACAAGTGTTATAACCTGATCCGGCATACTCATCGGCCGGCTTAACGGCTGCTTTAGAAGCTCCATAAGCCCCTTTCCGTATTTGAGCTGGTGCCTTGTGCTCTCGTCCAAATCCGACGCGAACTGGGTAAATACCTCCATCTCGCGGTACTGCGCAAGGTCAATTCTTATCGAGCCGGACGCTTTTTTCATCGCCTTCGTCTGCGCCGCGCCGCCCACGCGCGATACCGAAAGTCCCACATTAACCGCCGGACGCATACCCGAAAAGAACAATCCGCTTTCAAGATATATCTGCCCGTCCGTGATTGAAATCACATTCGTCGGGATATATGCCGAAACATCTCCCGACTGGGTTTCTATTATCGGCAATGCCGTAATAGAACCGCCGCCCAAATCGTCCGAAAGCTTTGCCGAACGTTCGAGCAGTCTTGAATGAAGATAGAACACATCGCCCGGATACGCCTCGCGCCCCGGCGAGCGCTCCAAAAGCAGCGATATTTCACGGTACGCAACCGCGTGTTTGGATAAATCATCATATATGATGAGCGCGTCCCTGCCCGAATACATAAAATACTCTGCTATCGCCGCGCCCGCGTACGGAGCTATATATTGCACCGGAGCGGGATCGCTCGCCCCCGCGCTTACCACTATTGTATAGTCCATTGCGCCGTGCGTTTTAAGCGTGTTTACAAGCTTTGCGACAGTTGAAGTCTTTTGTCCTATCGCGACATATATACAGACTACGTCCTTGCCCTTCTGGTTTATTATGGTGTCGGTCGCGATTGACGTTTTTCCGGTCTGACGGTCGCCTATTATAAGCTCTCTCTGCCCCCGGCCTATGGGGAACATGGAGTCAATCGAGAGAATACCGGTTTCAAGCGGCTGGCATACCGACTGTCTTTCTACAATACCCGGCGCGGGACGCTCCACGGGATAATAGTCGTCCGCCTTTATCCCGCCCAGCCCGTCTATGGGGTCTCCGAGCGCGTTTATAACCCTGCCCATGAACGCGTCGCCCACGGGCACGCTCGCCATTTTTTCGGTGCGGGTTACCTTTGTGCCCTCCTTGATTAAACCTTCAAGGTCAAAAAGGATACAGCCTATCTCATTCTTCCTCACGTCCTGAACCATGCCCTTGACGCCGTTTTCAAATACGACTATCTCCCCGTACATCGCATGGTCAAGTCCCTTTATCGTCGCGATACCGTCTCCCACATAAGTTACGGAGCCTATATCGTGCGTCCTTTTTTCTATTTCATAATTCGCTATTTCACTGCGTAAAAGAGCGACAATCTGTTCCGAGCTTATTTTATTCAAACCGCTCACCCCCTGCATAATTTACGGCTGATACCGTCAAGACGGCTTTTTAAGCTGTAGTCGTACTCGATATCCCCGACGCGAAGCAAAAATCCGCCGATAAGGGATTTGTCCTCTATCATCTTAATATCAACCTCCGGCTTGTCATACAGCCTCATGAGCTTTGCTTTTATGGCCTCAATCTGCGCGTCGTCGGGCGGCGTGCAGTATATAAGCTCGCAGCGCAGCGCCTTTTCGGTCTCCGCGATAAACAGCCGCAGAAAATCCTTTACGCTTTCCTGCAAAACCTTATCTATCGCGTCATGCTTTGTCTCCGCCGTGACGGACGGATCGCAGAGCATATCAAAAAGCTCCGGATTGGCGTTTATTAAATCCTCAACCTCGCCGAAGTCAAGCGCGGAGCTGTCAAGCTCCAACGCCGACCTTGCATAATCAATTGCCGACTGAGCCATCTTCGTCACCCGTCAAAAACTTTTCATATAATGAATCGTTTATGCCTTTCAGATCGCTGGTTTCAAGAACCTTCTTGGTTATGTCTATCGCAAGCCCCGCTATCTCCGACTGCGCGCTCTCCATAATCCGCGTATGCTCGTCGTCCATCGCCTTACGCGCCTTGTCTACGATGTGTTCCGCCTCGGCGCGGGCATTGTCCATAAGCCTGCCGTACTCCGTCTCGGCGTCGGTCTTCGCCTTATCCATAAGCCTCGCGGACTCCTCATCGACGTCCTTAAGCTTATTATTCCACTCCGCCTCCAGCGCCGCGGCGTTCGCCTTGGACGTCTCCGCGTCATTGATTTGGCCGTTAATCAGCTCCTCGCGCTTTTTTATAATATTACGAATAGGCTTTACAGCCACAAACCGCATTATTACAACCAGAACGATCAGGTTTATCACTATCATAATAATATTTGATAAATCAAAGCTAAGCATCCCCGCTCGTCCTCCTTTCAAATTCCACCGGTATCATTATTTCATTATTATTATAAGAAGCGCGATAACAAATCCGTAAATAGCCGTCGCCTCCGCGAGCGCGCAGCCGATAAGAAGATTTTTTGTAATCTTTGACTCCGCTTCGGGCTGTCTTGAGATAGCCTCCATTGCCTTTGAAACGGCAATACCGATACCAACTCCCGCGCCGCCGCATGATAATGAAACAGCAAGCCCCGCGCCGAGCAATCCTAATCCTTCCATAGTTCAACAATCTCCTTTCAAATTTATCACTCAACAGCTTCCTGTATATACAGAGCTGTAAGGAACGTAAATACATATGCCTGAAGCGCGCCGTCGAAAAGGTCAAAATACAGGCTGACAACCGGAGGAATAACCGCCGGCACCGCGTACTCGATACACTTCATGATTACGAACGCGCCGAGAATATTACCAAAAAGTCGCATGCACAGCGATAACGGCTTAATGAAAAGCTCAAGCACATTTATCGGGTTTGCAAACGATTTAAGCCATCCGAGCACGCCATGCGCCTTTATCCCCGCCGCCTGCACGATAACAATGGAAAACAGAGCCAGAACAGCGGTGAGCTGAATGTCCTTCGTGGGCGCTTTAAATCCGAAAATGCCTATCATGTTGGAAAGCACGATAAATATTATCATAACAACAAGATACGTTACTATCCACGCGCCCTTTTCCCCAACCGTATTGCGGAAAAGAGTGTCGAGCCAGCTGTATATGCCCTCTACCGCGACCTGACGCTTTGACGGATTTTTAACCCTTAGCCGTCTGGTAACGAGGAAACCGCCTATAATCATAACCGCCATGACTATCCACATGACGACTATGGTTTCCGAAACATGGATTACTAAACCGCCAAGCTTAATATCAAACATATTGGCTACATTCAGTTCTTCCTGAATTTTTTCACCCATACCCATTCCTCCATAAAAACATTATCATTCTAAATTATACACCTCAACCCCTATTTTTGCAAGATAAATATAGAATGAAATTGTAATTTTGCATAATATTTATTTTGACAGTTTGCACAAATCATCTAATACCTGTTAGAGAATATTAACATTTTAAGGTCATTTTCACTAAATTCTGCTGTTTTGCCAACTTCAAGTCCTTCCGGCAGAGTAAGTCCGCCTATCGCCACCCGCCTAAGGAAAACCACCGTCTTGCCGACGCGCTCGAACATCCGCTTAACCTGATGA
Organism: uncultured Clostridia bacterium; assembly: GCA_947628515.1. GTDB lineage: Bacteria > Bacillota > Clostridia > UBA1381 > UBA1381 > Ornithomonoglobus. Next base: position 24,447 of record CANRAG010000009.1, read on the forward strand.
TACTTCCCCTCGGCTATCTCCACATACGCCTCACAGGGATTTTCGCATATTTCAAGCCGCGCCGGCTTCGCTGTAAACTCCTTAAATACCATGCCCGCCTCAAACGCGCGGGCGTCCTCCGGTTCGGCAGGCCTGTCGAGCCGCGCGAAATACCGCTTATACACATTCTTTTTTGGCGATGTTACCATGTGGTCGAACGCGCCGTCGTTTGTGAGAATTAAAAGCCCCTCCGTATCGACGTCCAGCCTGCCCACGGGGAACAGGTTATAGTGCGAATACCTCTCCGGCGCAAGCTCGGTTACAACCGGATAACGCTTGTCCTCGGTCGCGCTAACGTACCCTGCCGGCTTGTTCAGCACAAGGTACACATATTTTACATAATTGATTTCTTCGCCATCTATTCTAACCGTGTCATTTTCCGTAACCTGTGTTTCCGGACGCTCCGCAAGTATGCCGTTCACCTCAACATATCCGTATTTGACGAGCCTTTTTATATCCTTTCGCGAATACGGAGTCGATTCCGAAATATATTTATCAAGCCTCATTGCGCCCTCCTTTTACTTGCCCACGCAGAAATTACTGAATATGTCCGCCACCACCGAATCTCTTACCGTTTCGCCCGTTATTTCTCCGAGCGCATCCATTGCGGCGGCTATGTCGATTGATACAATATCTTCGGGCATACCGGCTCTTAGCGCGTCCGCGGAGCGGGCGAGCGCGTCGCGCGCGCCAATCAGCGCGGCCTTGTGACGCATATTCGTTATAACCGTACCGTTCTCAGACTGTATCTCATCCAGTCCGCACAGCCGTGAAATCTCATCCGCAAGCCCGTTCATGCCCTCGCCTGTCACGGCGCTCACCGCGATACCGTCCGTATCTTCCGCGTCCGCGATATCTATCTTATTGTACAGGACAATTCGCTTTTTATCCGAGGTCGCCTCAAGTATTGCCTCGTCCTCCGCGTCGATACCCGACGCGGTATCTATAACCACAATGACAATATCCGCGCTGTCGATATACCGCCGCGATTTCTCCACGCCGATTTTCTCAACCGTGTCATCGGTATCCCGTATTCCCGCCGTATCCGAAAGCACAAGAGGTATGCCGTTAACGGACACGCTCTCCTCGATTACATCCCGCGTCGTGCCCGCGACGTCGGTTACAATAGCGCGTTCCTCGCCGGCAAGATAGTTCAATATGCTCGACTTCCCCACATTAGGCTTACCGACAATGGCGCACCTTATGCCCTCTTTTATTATCCGACCGCTGTCCGCGCTGTCGATAAGCCGCGCCACGCGCGCGGCGCAGCCGCCGCATACGGCTTCTATATCCTCCTTGGTCACATCCGCCAAATCCTCGTCCGGATAATCTATCAAAACCTGCATCTGCGCCGACAGGTGCACAAGCTCGTCGCGAACCGACTTTATCTCCTTTGACAGCGTTCCGCCGAGCTGCGCTACGGCATTACGCCGTGAAAGCTCATTTTTGGCGTTGATTATATCAATAACAGCTTCCGCCTGAGACAGGTCAATCCTGCCGTTTATAAACGCGCGTTTGGTGAATTCGCCCGGCTCCGCCGGGAACGCGCCCGCCTCAATCACGGCGTTCAGCACAGCCCTTGTGCTCGCGCTGCCGCCATGACAGCTTATTTCCACCGTATCTTCGCGCGTAAAAGTTTTCGGCGCGAGCATGACGGTAACAAGCACCTCGTCCAGTCTCTCTCCCTTTTTATTTTTTATATATCCGTAATGTATGGTATGACTTGCCGCGGCGGACAGGTCGCCCGTAAATACGGAGTCGGCTATTTTCACCGCGTCGCCGCCGCTTACGCGTATAAGAGCTATACCGCCCGTCCCCTGCGGCGTGGATATTGCCGCGATTGTCCTGTTACTCATATTTCCAGCCTTTCTTAAATACAGCAATCAAAGAGCCGCCGCACTATTTTTTGCAGCAGCCCCGTCAAATCATATTACCGTTTTCAATCTTTCGAGTATCTCATACGGCACAAATCCCTCGCTTACCGCGCCAAGCTTCACATCGGGCTTATTGCCGCCGTGAAAGTCACTTCCGCCGCTCTGCATAAGTCCGACCTTTTCCGCCGCGTACCTGCACATCTCGCTCTGCTCCGGTGTGAAATTATTATACATACATTCCATCGCATCAAGTCCCGCCGCCTTCATTTTCTTTGCCGCTTCGAGCATTTCATCCACGGTATCGACAGCTGATACCGGATGCGCCCAAACGGCAATTCCGCCGCAATCCTTTATCAGCCTTACACTGTCTGCGGGCGACAGGGAAAATTTCTCCGCATAGCACGGGCGCCCGCGCTTCAAATACCTATCGAACGCGTCGTCCACGCTTTTTGCATAGCCCCGCTTTACAATCGCCTTAGCCATATGCAGTCTGCCGCAGCTTTGAGCGTCGGATGCTTCGCCTTCAAGCACTTCCTCCGGTGTGATACCGAATTTGTCTTGTATGAGCTTTAGCATTTTCAAATTTCGTTCGAGCCGCGCGTCCTTAAGCCGCGCCACGGTCGATTTGTATTTTTCGCCGTGGGGGTATAATCCTACAATATGCAGCAGCCGCGGGAAGTCGGTGCTTATCTCTATTCCGGGAATACCCTCTATCCCCAGCCTGTCACATTCTGCCATGAACTCCTCAATTCCGTCGTCGGTGTCATGGTCGGTAAGGGCGATGGCGGCAAGCCCCGCCGCCTTGGCAGCGCGCGCCAGCTCGCGCGGTGTAAGCGTTCCATCCGATTTATTTGAATGAGTGTGCAAATCAACCCTGTTTTTCATTTATAAGTCCTTTTAGTTCCTCCATAAACGTGCCGAGATCGTCAAACTGCTTGTATACCGACGCGAATCGCACATATGCTACCTCGTCGAGCTTACGAAGCTTTTCCATTACCATTTCGCCGATTTTTGTGGACGGTACTTCGCGCTCCATCCTCTGCGCAAGCTCTCCTTCTATATCGTCGGCGACACGCTCCATCTGCATTATTGAAATGGGACGCTTTTCGCAAGCCGTCATTATGCCCTTTAAAATTTTGTTCCTGTTAAAGGGCTGACGCGAGTCGTCCTTCTTTACAACAACAAGCGAAATAGCTTCAAGCTTTTCATAGGTCGTGAACCGCTTTCCGCATTTAAGACATTCACGTCTCCGTCTGATTGATGAATTTTCCTCCGTGGGACGCGAATCTATTACTTTACTCTCGATAAATGAACAATATGGGCATCTCATAACTGTATCATCCTTTCACTTATGGTATGTTTTCATAATAAAATTATATCATACAAAATCTGCATTTTCAAGCATTTTTAGGATGAATTGGTTAAATTTTTAAAGCGGACCCGCCGGCTATGCTATAAATCAATGGCCACGGTTTTTACCAGAACAAACTCCCGTCCCACCGCGGTAATGGACTCCCACGGCACAGCCACCTCGCCCAGTCGGAACAGTGACAGAAGCCCGCCGTGTTTTCGTATTATCAGCTTTGTAATCCTTCCGCTTATTTCGTCTATCTCAACATCCCCCACATATCCTATGCGCTCCGCAGAGTTGACGTCGATAACAATTCTCTGCCTGAGTCTGTTGCTTCTGAACATAAAAATACACCCCATACGCAATATATGCGCCGGAGCGTATTTACATTACCCTCTTTTCTACCTTCTTTTTTCGTGCTTGTTTCGCACCGGCTTTGGCTTTTTCGGCTTTCTTTGCGGATGAATATCATATATCCGTATCTGCACCAACATCCCCGCCGCCGCGACCAGCAGTGCCAAAAGCCATGTTTTCCAATCCGAAAAATAGAAGCCGAACAGAACCAGCACGCTTATGGAGGTTATCATTCCCCCCGCGGCCGCCGTAACAAGCGACACCGTATATTTTGACTTCACCAATGACAGGATACCCATAATAAATCCCACAACGAGGTCTATTGCAAGCAGCGTGCCATGCGTTATCTTTGTGGTTGTTATATACATTTCCGAGGTGACAATATATGACAGGAAGAAGCCGAGCGTGCTAATTCCTATGAAATACCCCACGCCCTTTACAAATTTCACGAGCAGCAAAAGAATTATACCGCCTAAAATTGCCGCGCCTATCATTATTATAAAGCTATCGAAAACAAGCAGCCCCGTCATAGCGCCCGCGAGTATTCCCACAAAAAAAGCGCATACGCCAACGAGCCATACCATTGCCTGTCTGCCGCGAAACGCTATTATAACGCCCAGCACAGCCATGGCGAAAAACACAATCGCCATCACAAGACTGCTCGACTTCCCAAAATGCGTATTAAACAAATCTACTATGTGAATCATGCGCTCATCCTCCGTATGCCGCTATTTTACCACAGCCGCAATGTATTGTCAAGACAAAAACAGCGGCCCGAACACGATAAACGTGAAACGGACCGCAAAAAAGGAGCCTCCCTGTCGGGAGACTCCTTTAGTTGTGCTTCAGTTTAGTAATCTGTCAGTCTGAACTGCGATTACGGAGCAACGAAGTACATTACGTCGAGAACGTCACCGTCAACTTCCTTAACGAGAGCCATAGCCGGTGATGACTCATCCGCGAGAGCGAGATCCCATGATACATAGTTATTATCGTTCTCTATATCCGGCTCGCCGTCTGCTGTACAGTATGCCTGTTTGAATACGTTAGCAGCCTGAGTCTGTGAACCAACGGATACTCTCCAGTCAGACTTCTGACCGAAGTCGTATACGTACTGGTTAGCACCTGCTACTGAGAATGACTGAACAGCGCCTACATCTGAAATCTTGTTGCCATTAGCCAATGTATTAGATGATGTGAAGATCTCAAGACTGTTAGCTGTCTTTCTGTATACTACGCCGTAGTAAAGAACTACATCCTTTGACGTTGTTGAAGCATAGCTCGGTGTAGCGAAGCCCTTATATTTACCTTCACCTATGATAGTCGCATTGCCGATGTTCTCAGCAAAGTTTGATTTGTCAAGAAGAGCTGTCATCTGATTTGCGTATGATGAGCCCGCATTTACGAGTACATAAAGGTCACCGGTCTCAACATAGCCATCAGCGCCTACTACATAAGCGATTACAGAACCCTCGTCAACTCTGACATCATCACCCTCAACGAGAACCCTGATGTCTTCCTGACCGTCACGAGCAACTGTGAGCTCTGTGCATGTTGTGCCATCGATATCAGTTGTACCTACAACATCCTGAACCATAGCCATTGTTGACTCTGATCTGATTGATGAAGTACCGCCGAAGATGATACCAAATCTGTATTCGCCGTCATTGTTCTTATCGAAGAGATATGCATCATATGTTGCCTCATCCTCGAATACTGACATAGCGAGTGTCGAAACTGTTGAGCCGCTGTTTGTCTCTGACATGTAGTTATCCATGTCGATAAGCTTTGTTGTACCCTCTGCGAGGTTATATGAACCGAGCTTGCCCTGGCCGGCCTTGTATTCAAGGTCTTCGCCGCCCTGGCCCTTAACAGCCTTATCAAATCTAACCTTGCCGTTGGAGAGCTTATAGAGACATACCGTTTCACCTGACTTAATCTTATCTCTGAGGTCATTCTTTGTTACGTTCTTAGCTTCCTGTATCGGATTGTCATTTGACGGAACTTCACCGGTAGTAGCATATGTGTAGAATGTATTAGCCTCTGTGCTGTCCTTAGCCTCGTAAGCAACAACCTCAGCATTTGATGTGATCATTCTTACCGTGTACTCGTCATTACCCGCTGACTTATACATAGCAACGATTACACCGTAGTTCTTCTCCGAGTTACCCTCATCGAAGTATGCAACGTATCCGAATTTATCGAGATAGAGTGTGTACTCTGTTGAAAGCTCAACATCCGCAACAACGTCATATCTGTCGATTACATCGTAGTCATTGCCGTCAACTCTTATAGTGTTATCATCCGAATCACGGCTTGTAACTGTACCGGAAACCCTATTGCTTGATACCTGTACATCATAGTATGTGTTATCTGTAAGGTCTGTGCCCTCGTTTACAACGTCGTAAGCGATTGAAAGAACATCATACTCAGCAAGGTCTGTGTAAGCTATTTCAGCGTTATCCTTTGTGAACTTGATATCAACATCCTCATCCTCCGGATCCCACTGCATTCTCATAGCCGCCTGTGAATCCTTGAAGTAGACTCTTGCATATGTCTGCTTTGTTTCAACATAGTCTACAACAGCGTCTACATAGTAGTCAACCATGATGTACTCGTACTTACCGTCTGTTGATGTTGAACCTGTGTTTGTAACGTCTACGAGCGTTACCTTACCTGTGTCGTTATTAAGAATATACTGCTCAATCTTTTCGTCTGTAACAACACCCGCGTCAACGCCGTTTACATAAATCTCAGCGTCAACGTCGCCGTTGCTGTTTACGGAAAGGTCATACTTTGTTGTTGACGCCGATGACTCTGACTTATAAACCGGAATCTTTCTGTTCGCAACATAGTCCATACCGATTGTGTTGTCGTCGTCAGCTACATCGTCAGCCGCAACCTCAACTGTCTTTGAGTTGCCGTACTTTGCGATTGCGAGGATTGTTACCTCGTCTGAGTCCTCATCCTTCTGAACGAGAGCCTCTGTGTACTCGAAGAGCATGTCAGCCGCCTTTGTTTCGCCAACCTTCATTGTCTCTGTCTGTACGTCATCCTTTGTGATGTTAAGGATGTTGTCGTAGTTGTCTGCCGACTCTACCGCATATGTTACTTCGTCCTTCTCAAGACCTGAAGCGTTGCCGCCCTTTGAAGTAACTGTTACACGACCCTTTACCTTGTAAGCGTCATGTCTGTCTGTAAGAAGTGTCTGGTAGTCTCTGCCTTCCTTACCGTCGAGCTTCTTAAGAACCGGTGTCTGAACAACACCTGTAAGTGTTGCTGTTGAATCCCATGAATCGATTACGCAAAGCGGAACGTCCATAGCATTGTAGATGAGCTGTGCACACTGCGCTCTTGTAAGCTCTGTATCGTTTGTTGCGCTAACGCCGGATGTGATACCAACTGTTGAAGCCTGTGCAACATAACCTGCCGGATAACCGCCCTGGTTCTCAGCATAGGTTGTATAACCGATTGAAGCTACGAGCATCTTACAAGCCTGAGCATATGTAACCTGATCCTCCGGACCGAATGTTACATCGTCATAACCGTTGATGAAGCCGTCTGAAACACCCTGTGCGATATAGCCTGCCGCCCAGTGAACTGTTGTGTTGGCAGCATCCGCAAACTGTGATGTTGTCTGCGCTGTCGCTGAGGGTCCCTCGCCGAGAGCCTCTACAGTCATCTTTGTAAACTCAGCTCTTGTTACCTTGTTGTCCGGGTTGAAAAGACCGTTCTCATCACCTTCGATTACGCCAAGACCCGTAAGAGCCTGGACAGCCGGTGCATATGATGCCGAATCTTCAACGTCCGGGAAGCTGATAGCAAATGCTGAAGCTGATGAAGCAACGATTGCGAGAGCAGCAACAGAAGAAATTACTTTTTTGAGATTGTTCATTGTCTCAAATCCTCCCTTTTGAATTTTCCGGGAACCGTGTAATATGTATCCGATAAAATGTTCCCATCTTTTACCGGTTGTTCACTCGTTCCTCCTGCAAGTGAGAAACAGAGCCGAAGACCAACGAACCATAACCTGCTTTGCCGAAAGTCCTCTCAATATTACGGTAACAACCCATGATAATTACTTCTACCTATAATACCATGAAGATTGCTAACTCATATTGTACTATCTCACACCCGATATGTCAATAGTTTTTTTTGAATTTTCATAATTTTGAAACAATTTTGTCACATTTTAATAAATTACGGCAAAATTTTTTTATGAATTATCAAACCTACGGCATATCCGTGTGTTACATAGGGTTAGACGATGTAATTTTAAAAAAGTTCCGAAAAAATTAAAATTCTTTCGGAACTTTTTTAAAATCATATTATTTGTCCGTATTAAACGTTACCTTTATCTTCTCAGTACCCGGCGGTATATATAATCCCGCCCGGTCTTTTACGTCACATTCGACCTCGCCCGCGGCGGCTTCCGTAACCTCGGCATACACCTCTGTAATGCCGGAGCCGGGCAGAATTCCGACCTCCAGCGACGTCGGCTCCACGCTCGCGTTCTGAATGTCCTCCGTAATACCCTCCCCGCCTTCAAGCTTTACGGGCAGACTTACTTTTTCATATAATGTATTCTCAATCTTAACCTGAGTATTATCGCTTGTTATGGTATGCACATCGACAACGTCTCCGCCGTCAGAATCGGCAAGAAAAATCCCGCTCACCGATTCGCTGTTATCTGCGTCTATCCGGTTTAAATCCACAACGGCATATGCCGCCGCCACCATATCCGTTTCGCTTTTCGCGCCCGATACCCGCACCGTATCCTGTTCCGGCTCGGATTTTACAAGCTTACCGCTGATCTCGCCCGTCTGCCGCGCCGTAAGCGGCACTTCCTTTGTCACATATTCCTCGACATGAACGGGAACCGAGTCAAAATTGACCTTTTCCACGGAAAGCCGCGCGGAAGGCAGATGCACCGAGCCTTCAAGCTCATATTCGCCCGGCTCGTCTATTTGCGACACATCCACCTCGACCTCAATATTGTCAATCGCGTCTATCAAATCGCCGCGCTTGCCGCTTAACTTAACCGATAAGTCCGGCAGGTTGTCGGGAATAATGGCGATGCATCCGTTCTCTTTAAGCGCGTTCTCGCCTATGTATGTAACGCCTATCCCATGAAATGTCTTTTCTATATCCGGATCCGTTCCGAATGACACAAGCGACCATACTGCAATCGCCATAACAACGGAAAGGATCATATATCTTATACTGCTTTTTTTCTGTTTTTCATCCTTTGCCATAAGGTCACCCCCCTTTATTTCGATTTCCAGAACCGTATCTTCTTAAGCGCGTCGCCGCCCGCGCCGGTGTCGGCTTCAAGCAGCTTTGTAAGAGCCTTACGCAATGACGTCTCGCTTAGATTACGTGTGAGCGAACCGTTTATCGCCACCGATATTTTTCCGGTCTCCTCGCTTACAACGACTATTACCGCGTCGGACGCTTCGCTCAGTCCCAGCGCCGCGCGGTGTCTTGTTCCCAGCTCGCTTGAAAGATTGGTGTTCGCGGTAAGGGGCAGCACGCAGCCCGCCGTAATAATCTTATTGCCTCTTATAATCACCGCGCCGTCGTGCAGCGGCGTGTTCGGAACAAATATATTTTCAAGCAGCTCGCAGGACACGTTGGCGTCAAGCATGGTTCCGCTGTTCATATATTCGCCGAGTCTCGTGCCTCTTTCTATGACAATAAGCGCGCCCGTCTTTGTCTCAGACATATCCGCCGCGGCAGCGGCGATGTTAAGTATCACCGTTTCCGTATCCTCGCCGACAGAATCAACCGCAAACCCCAAAAAGTGCACCAGCTTCAGCCTTCCCATCTTTTCAAGCAAATGGCGCAGCTCCGGTTGGAATATTACGATTATGGCAAACATAGCGACCTGAACAACCGCGCTCAATATGTAGTTTACGGTGTCAAGATGAAGTATGCCGCTCATAAAATATATTATTATCGCTACAAATATACCCCGCAGAAGCTGCACGGCTCTTGTTCCCCGTATCGCCATTATTGTGTAGTAAATCACGATAGCCACTATTAATATGTCCGCTATATCGCTTATGCGCAGCATTCGCATAAATCTTATCGCATATTCCATAGCACCCAGTCTCACAGCCGTCATCTCCTGTCCTTTTAATTTCGTGCATAAATATATTATACTATATTCCCGCGCGGATTTCCATATGTTTTTGAAAATTTTTTGTTTTTATTTTTCGTTGACACCCGCGCCGCAATATGCTATAATCAAGATAGCGTATACCATATGTGGTGTATATAAATAGGAAAAAACACAGCATGAACAGACCATGAGAGGATATTGTATATGAAAAAAATACCGCTGACGCTCGCGGCAGCCTCGATATTGCTTACGGCCGCCTGCGGCGCGGAGCCCGCCGTGCCGCAGGTGACGGATGTTCCTGTTGAGGCGGCGGAGATAAACGTGTTTGTAGAGTCCGGACTTGTGAATGTAATGAACGAAGCCGCGGCAAAGTATAACACAAAAACCCCCGAAACGACAATTGTATTTGACGCGTATTCGCCGGACAGTCTCATATCCGCGCTCGACGGCGCGGAGTGCGATGTTTTATTGGCGTCATATGCCGCGCCCGACAGCATAAGCTGTATAGACGCCAACGCCGTATCGCCGCTTGCGGAGGATGTGCCGGTTGTCGTGATACCCGCCGACGACGGTACGGATATGGAATTTAAAAATGTATACGGCAGCGCGAGTCTTTCGGATATGGGAATAATCCTTCCCCCCGAAGCGGCGGAGGCGGGGATTATATACGCCTCAGAAGCCGCCGCGATTAAGGACAAAGTCGAGGTCATAGCTGCCGCGCCGCCCGAAACGGGCTTTGCAAAGACAAGCTATTGGGCGGCGTTAACGGTAAATCCCGCCGCTGACGAAAAGCGGATTGCGGCGGCAAAAGACTTTTTAGAGTTCCTCAAATCCGATTCCGCCGCAGCCGCATTTACCGCATACGGTTTTACGGTTAAATAAAAAAACATAACAAGAGCGCGGATGTTTCCATCCGCGCTCCTGCCGTTTTTTTGATTTACTTCGCTTCAAACGAAGTACAGTCTGTACATTCAATCACCGTAGGATTTGATTCGTGAGTCCCTACCATGATACTCGACAAAGAACAGAAATCCTCGTTTTGGCAATGATTCTTGCACTGTGTCACTGTACACTTGATGCTCTTGTTTGGATTACAGTTACAACTCATAAAGAGTTCCTCCCGGATAATAGAAATGGTTTCCGTACAAAGGTGATACGGCCTCTGTACATTAGTAGTATGCTTATCCGTCCGCCGCTTTATGTATGGTAAAATTTTCACACGCCCAACATTCGCAGCGCGATTATGCTCATATCATCCTTCGCGCGCCCCCTGTTTTTTGAAAGCGCCGTGTCCATTACCTCCCGCGCAAGCTCCTCCATTGTTTCGTGCGGCTTGATTACGATATTTTTAATCCATTCGGTTCTCGCCGCGGTATATCCCGCTCCGGTCACGCCGTCGGTCATAATGAGAACAATGTCGCCTTCCTTTAGCTCAAGAACCTTTCTGTCAAGCCGTATGTCCGATATTATACCGACCGGCGCGGAAACAGAAGATATGGTTTTCACCTCATCGCCGCTTTGTATAACCGTCTCCGCGCCGCCTATTTTATACAGCTCCGCTTCGCCGGTATACATGTTTACGGATAAAATATCTATGGTGGAATACATTTCATTGTCCATATTAAGGCATAGGGACGAGTTTAAAATCCCGACGGCGGTTTTAACGCCAAATCCTGCCTTTAAAAAGCCCGTGAGCAGACGCAGCGCCGCGGCGCTTTCATACTTCGCCTCTCTGCCGCTGCCCATACCGTCAGCGGCGATGGCATAAAACTTCCCGCAGCCGTCGCCGAATACCGCAAGGCTGTCGCCGTTTACCTCCATTCCCTCTCGCGGTAACTGCAAAACAGCGCTGTCAAACGAATAGCCGGGCCGTGTCACGTAACGGCTCAGACCGTTTTTGGTTTCCTCGTATTTTACGGCGCGGCCGAGCACGTCCGAAACCACGCCTTCAACCACGGTATGCCCGGTTACGGGCGGGAGTCTCAAATATATCTCACATCCTCCGCTCGCGCTTTCCACAACGCTTATCTCATACGGCACTATACCAATTCTGTCCAGCTCATCGACAATTTGCTCCTCCTCGCGTTCAAGGAAAAAGAACCCGTCCTCGATATCGCCCGCCAGACCGTTTATGAACCGCTTAAGCTCATCATACTGCATGGAGAGCAGGTTCCTTGACGATACCGCGTCCGAACGGCGCAGCACCTCGCGTTTATAAAGCTCGTACACATGGTTTATCTCATAAATAAACCGGTCCGTGTTAACGCACCGCTCACAAAAATGCTCCGGAATATTTTCACGGTTCAGCACTCCTTCCGACTCTATTATCCCTATAAGACCGAGAACATTTTTATATGTACGTCTGAAATCCTTCTGCCAACATTTGCCGCAAAGCTTACAGCCGCGGCAAACCCGCTCCGCCGTTTCGTCAAGTATTATGCCTATATCGTCCGAATATTTTCTGAGCCTTGCCTCGGACACAGCCGTAAAACATTCGTGCAGACTCCCGAACGCTTCGCCCGCCCGCGTAAGCCGCATAGTAAGGTATTCGCGCATACGCTGCTCGGGACTTACCGACTCCACCTGCATCGATTTATCGAAAAAGCTCCTGAAATACTCCTGCATTATGCGCGGCGTTGCAATAAACAACAGAGCGCCCGCCGCCGCGTCGGAAACACTCATGGGAATATTATACATATTCTTTACATATATAAGAGTGACCGCCGTTCCGCACAAAAAGCCCGCCGCCGCGCCCCATTTTTTATAGCAGTTAAGAAAGCTTGCGAACACCGCGCTCATGCCGAAAATGCCCATCATTACGACGGACGCCGACGAGGACATACACGACATGAAACCGATACATAATCCCGTGCAGCCCGCCGCCGAGACGGATGAATTAAGCGCGGTCAGCAATATGACATAAACCGAAAATATATTTGCGATACGCAGCGGACCTATCATAACGCCTGACAGACCCGATATTACCACTCCCGCCGCCACAGCCGCGCTTATGTATTCCTCCGGTGACATTCTTCCCCGTTTTGTGAAATCGTCGGAAACCATGCGGGATTTTGTGAATACAACATACATAAGCGCGGATATAATGCTTTCGGTTATAAGCAGGAATATATCATATATCCCGTTATAATTTGAAACAAGCATTACTGCGCCGCCGCAGAGCAGCGCCGCCGCGACCACCGACGCATTTATAAGCTCGTCCTTTTTTCGGTACAGCTTTGAAAAAAGCCATAAAATAACAAGCGCGATTACATATTTGGGCACCGCCGCCGCGCCGGACGCGCTCATTATCCCCGCGCATACCGCCGCTATGCCTATGTACGCGATACTCTTATCATACGCGGCGGCAAAGAACGCTATACCGAACGGAAACATTCCCAGCGCGGTGGCGCGCGAAGCAAGTATGAGCAGCACCGATGAGGTTATATCATTAAGTCTTGGCAGTCTTAACGGAATTTTGGCAGTTGCAGCCTTTATCTCGTTCATGTTGTATGTTCCTTTCAAAACTTTAATATCTGATATTTTATCATACGCATTGTTTATATTATGTCGAACAGTGTTGTCGAATATACGAAATCGTACGACAATTATTGCGGTTAGCGAGATATTTTTCATGTTTTTTTAAAATATTGTTTACAAGCCCTATGTTTCGTGATATGATTACTGTACAAAATTACAAAGGAGCAAATTATAATAATGAAACGAATACTTGTTTTTTCTGACACACACGGCAGTATCGGGCTTTGCAAAAAGGTTATCGACCGCGTTCCCTGCGAGCTTATAATCCACGCGGGCGATTATGTCGGTGACGCGCGGGAGCTTAAAAGGCTGTATAAGGATAAGGAAATCATATATGTAAAGGGTAATTGCGACAGCTTTTTTAACGCGCCCGAATACGAGATAGCCGACATTGACGGCGTAAAGATATATATCGCGCACGGTCACAGGCACATGGTAAAGTGTGAAATCGGCTATGATACCATAACCCGCGCCGCAAAGGAGCGCGGCTGCGCCGTCGCCGTTTTCGGACACACTCACGCGGAATATACCGGAGAAAACGACGGTGTAATCCTTCTAAATCCGGGCAGCGCCAAATACGGCGGCACATACGGCGTTATAGAGATAGAGGACAAAACACCACGCGTATGCTTTATCCGTGAGGATATGGGATTTTAAGGTTGACATATAATCTGTTTGGTGATATAATAATTTCGATTTGGATTGGATAATTACGCGATTTTTGGAATTGAAAGGAATTAGCTATATGATTATACCGAACAGCGCGGTACACCTGCTGGACGCGGCAGCGGAAAGGTTTGGCGGCAAGATTGCCGTTACCGATGAATATGAAAGCTTCGGCTTTGACAGGCTCAGAAGTCTCGGTCTTTCCATAGGCGCCGCGCTTATAAACTCTGCTGCGGGCGGATATATGGCGGAGCCTGTAATGGTGTATCTGCCAAAGAGCGGCAAATGCGTCGCATCGTTTATGGGCGCGATGTATTCGGGTAACCCGTATGTTCCGATTGCATACGATATGCCGCCCAACAGGATACAGAAAATTGTGAACAAGTTGGATGGCAGAGGGCATATTATAACCGATTATGACGGTAAAAAAATCATTGAAGCCATGGACGTACCCGAAACCATGCGCGTTCATATATACGACGAAATTATAAACGAGCCTGCCGATGAAGCTAAGATATACGCAATACTTAATAAGGTTATAGATACGGACCCGATATACATAATGTTTACGAGCGGGTCCACCGGCGAGCCCAAGGGGGTTACCGTGGCACATCGCGGCGCGGTTGACTATGCGTTATGGGTACAGCGCACCTTCGGTATAGACGAAAACTCAAAGCTGGGCAATCAGGCGCCGTTCTATTTTGATAATTCCATTTTTGATATATACTCGATGCTGCTTACCGGCGCCGAAATGAACATCATTCCCGAAAAGCTGTTCATGTTCCCGTCTAAGCTGCCGGAGTTTATAAGGGATAACAATATCACCGTTATCTTCTGGGTTCCGACGGTCATGATTAACGTGGCAAATTCGGGCGCGCTCAGCGAAACAGAGATGCCTACGCTTAAAACCGTCGCGTTCTGCGGCGAGGTAATGCCGAACACCCAGCTTAATATCTGGCGTAAAAACCATCCCGACGCCGTGTACGCTAACCTCTACGGTCCTACGGAAATAAGCGACGTATGCACATACTATATCGTAGACCGCGAGTTTAACGACGCGGACCCGCTCCCGATAGGGCGCGCGTGCGAAAATATGCGCGTTATAATTCTTAACGCGGAGGATGAACCGGCAAAGACAAACGAGCAGGGTGAGCTGTGCGTTATCGGCACGGGCGTTTCGCTCGGCTATTGGAACAGACCGGATCTGTCGGAAAAGGCGTTTGTCCAGAACCCCGCCAACCCGTATTATGAGGAGCGCATCTACCGCACGGGCGACCTCGCGTATATAGACGACGAGGGGCTTATAATGTATTGCGGCAGAATGGACAATCAGGTAAAGGTAAAGGGCAATCGCATAGAGCTTGGCGAAATAGAGTGCGCGGCAATGGCGATTGACGGCGTAAAGGGCGCGTGCGCGGTGTTTGACGCGGAAAACGAGCGAATAGTTCTTTTCGTCCAAAGCGGCAGCCCGCTTGTTTTGAGAAAATTCAACAACGAGTTAAAGCGGTATATCCCCAAATATATGCTGCCCGGAAAGCTTGTTGTTATGGACGCTCTGCCGCATACGGCAAACGATAAGATAGACAGGGTGACGCTTAAAAAGTCACTTTCGGATATTGATTGATAAGGATGTATGGACATATGGACTCACTTTATACCTCATGCGCGGCGATACTTGACAGAGCCGCCGAAAAATACGGAACCGATACCGCGTTCACAGACAGCGACGGCGAAATAAGCTTTAAAGAGCTTCGGGATTTGTCCCGCGCGCTCGCCGCGTCGCTCATTGCAAGAGCGCGGACCGGCAGGCTCTGTCCGGTTATGGTGTTTCTGCCCAAAAGCATAAAATCAATCGTTTCGTTCATGGGCAGCATATACGCCGCAAGCCCATATGTACCGATGGACTATAACGTGCCTATGGCGCGCTTTAGGGCGACGGCGGAAAACCTCCGCCCCGGCGCGGTCATAACCGACAGCGCGGGCAGGGAGAAGCTGTTGGCGGCGGGAATTACGGAAACGATACTCGTATATGACGAGCTTGTATCGGGTAAAGCGGACAACGCGACCGGTATCGATACAATTACCACCGATCTTGACCCGGTATATATAATGTACACAAGCGGCTCAACGGGCACGCCGAAGGGCGTTACCGTTTCACACAGGGCCGTGCTCGACTATACAAAATGGCTCGCGGACACATTTGACATCACAAAGGACAGCGTAATAGGAATGCAAAGCGCTTTCCATTTTGACAATTCGGTATTTGATATGTTCCTCGCGCTGTATCTCGGCTGCAAGACGGTTATTATACCTGAGGTGCTGTTTATGTACCCCCAAATGCTGTTTGACTTCATGGCGGAGGAGAAAATCTCGGTTATATTCTGGGTTCCCACGGTTATGATAAGCGTCGCAAACTCCGGTGTGCTCGAAGAAAAAAAGCTTGACGAGCTAAAGCTCATACTGTTCGCCGGCGAGGTTATGCCGATAGGTCAGCTCAACCGCTGGATGGCGGCGTACCCGAATTGTACGTTCGTAAATATGTACGGGCCTACGGAGTCCACGGACATAGCTCTATACTACATTGTAGACCGAAAATATCGCGCGGGCGAAACGCTGCCGATAGGTATTCCCTGCGCGAATATGAAGGCGATAATTCTCAACGGGAAAAACGAGCTTTGCAAAAAGGGCGAGCAGGGCGAGCTTTGCATAGGCGGAACGGGCATTTCAACAGGCTACTGGAACTCGCCCGAAATCACGGCGGAGGCGTTTGTGCAGAACCCGTTAAATAATAAATATCATGACAGAATATACCGCACCGGCGATCTTGTATACGAGGCGGAGGACGGAAACATTATCTTTTTGGGCAGAGCCGACAGCCAGATAAAGCTGCGCGGAAACAGAATAGAGCTTGGCGATATAGAAGCGGCGGCTTCGGCGATGGCGGATATAAAGAGCTGCTGCGCGATGTTCGACGCAAAGAGCGAGCAAATTGTCCTCTTCCTCGAAACGGACGCGGAAATAGTCCGGCGCAAGTTCAATATGGAGCTTAAAAAATATATTCCGTCATATATGGTTCCGCAAAAGATAGTATCTATGCCCGCGTTCCCGCACACGCCGAGCGGGAAGATTGACAGGCAGACACTGAAAAAAGAATACATGGAGGGAAGTAACTAAAATGTCTATTCAGGAAACAATAAGCGAATTTATAAGAGAGCATTTTGAAATAGGCGACGATCCGGATTTCAACAATGACGTGCACCTCTTTAACGAGGGGTTTGTCGACAGCTTCGGCGCGGTAGAAATAATCCACTTTATCGAGGAGAATTTCAATATAAAAATAACTCAGAAGGACATCACGCTGTTTCCGATGAACACCGTCAACGAAATTGCGGCGGTTGTCGAAAGCAAAATCTGACGGGGCGAAGGGATAAAATTATATGTGGTATCTTGAAGCGGACACACTGTTTCTGCTGCTTGCGGCTACCGGCGCGATGCTTCTGGTTTCAGGCGTGACGCGCATGTTGTTCAAGAAGGATTTCGCGCCCAAGGCGCTCCTGCTTGCCGATATTGCCGTTATCGGCTGCATATCATGGCAGCTTCTGGCGTTTAGCGCGGGCTATGTAATTATCACATTCGTGATGATTAAGCACCTCACACACAGAAAAAAAGGGCGGCGCGCTCTGTTTGTGATATATTGCCTTGCGTGCACGATACCGTTTTTTTACGGGCGCATGAACGAGTTCTTTCCGCAGCTGCCGGTCATTATCGTGTTTATCGGCATCGCGTACCATATGCTAAAGGCTGTTGACGCGCTTTATTTTGTATATTACACGGAAATGGATATTCCGTTTTTCACATACGCGAATTATATACTGTTCTTCCCCACATTCACCGCGGGACCTATATTCCGTTACCGCGACTGGCTTCGGGTTTACACCAACCCGAAAAAGCTCACGCTTGACGACTTTATAGCGTATGTGAAACGGTTTATACGCGGTATGTTCAAGAAGATGGTTGTGCTGTGGTTCGTGACCGCGGTCTTTAACCGCATACTGGACATGGAGCTGCACTGGTATCTATGCGCGCTCTTAATAGCGCTAAGCTACATAACGGTATATCTTGACCTTTCCGGCTACAGCGATATTGCGATTGCCACGGGCTCGGTTATGGGCTTTACGGTACCCGAAAACTTCCGCAAGCCGCTTTCGGCAGCGTCGTTTACAATATTCTGGCGCAACTGGCACATAACGCTTTCGGACTGGGTAAGGGAGCATATATTCGTTGTGCTTAACGGCAAACGTCTTAAACGCAACGAATAAATGC
>CANRAG010000010.1 GCA_947628515.1 uncultured Clostridia bacterium
CACAGTTCGGCAAATCCGGAGGTGGCTATCGCAATCTTAACCCCGTCGTCGTGCAGACGGCGCATATATTCGCAAACTCCCGCCTTTGCGGGTATTGTGTTCGCGTACGCGTTATAGGCAAGCTCCATAAGCTCCCCGCGCATACGGTCAACCGTAAGCTCCGGCAGGAAGTCATGCCGCATCTGCATAAGACTTTCCTCAAAGGTCATGTCAATGTATCTTGCGGATATTTCGGGCGATATGTCGATATTGTGCGCGGCGAAAAACGCTGTGTCTATATCAACCCATATCCCCATAGAATCAAGTATCGTACCGTCAACGTCAAATATTGCTCCCTTCAAAGAATAACCGCCTCCCTTTCTTGTATTATCAAATGCCAAAACATTGTATCATATTTACCGATGTTTTGCAAGTATTATTTTTCGCGGCGGTAACGGGTCTAAATTGCAAATAACCCCTTGACATAAACACATATTTTGTTATATAATGCAGTTTGGTTATGAAACAGTTTGACACAGAAAGGATGTTCAGGTATGAGATACATGGGAGTTAATGAAATTCGGGAGAAGTTTCTCAGCTTTTTCGAGTCCAAGGGCTGTTTAAGGCTCGGCTCGTTCCCGCTTGTTCCCAAAAACGACGCGAGCCTGCTGCTTATAAATTCGGGTATGGCGCCGATGAAGAAATGGTTTACGGGCGCGGAAATTCCGCCGCGCCGCAGAGTTACGACCTGTCAGAAGTGCATAAGAACCGGCGATATTGAAAATGTCGGACATACTGCGCGCCACGGCACGTTCTTTGAAATGCTCGGCAATTTCTCGTTCGGCGATTACTTCAAGCGCGAGGCCACTGCGTGGGCGTGGGAGTTTTTCACAAAGGTTATGGAAATTCCCGTAGAAAAGCTCTGGGTTTCCATTTATGAGGATGATAACGAGGCAAGAGATATATGGGTTAACGAGGTTGGCGTCTCGGCCGACCGCATAGTAAAGCTCGGCAAGGACGATAACTTCTGGGAGCACGGCACAGGCCCGTGCGGGCCGTGCTCGGAGATATATTTTGACCGCGGCGAGCAGTACGGCTGCAACAAGCCGACCTGCGGCGTGGGCTGCGACTGCGACAGGTTCATGGAGGTTTGGAACCTCGTATTCACGCAGTTTGACAAGGACGACGAGGGCAACTACAACCCGCTTGCGAAGCCGAATATAGACACGGGTATGGGGCTTGAAAGACTTGCGGTCGTTATGCAGGGCGTGGACAACCTGTTTGAGGTTGACACGGTTCAGGACGTTATGCGGCATATCTCAAAAATCGCCGGAGTCGAGTATAAGAAGGTAAGCGAAAAGGCTGACGTTTCGCTTCGGGTTATCACCGACCACATCCGCTCAACCGTCATGATGGCAGCCGACGGCGTTATCCCGTCCAACGAGGGCAGGGGCTATGTTATGCGCCGTCTCCTAAGACGCGCGGCACGGCACGGAAAGCTTTTAAATATCGACAGAGAATTTCTCTATGAGGTCGCGGGCACGGTAATTGACACGTCAAAGACGGCATATCCGGAGCTTGAAGAAAAGAGAGATTATATAACAAAGATAATAAAGAAAGAGGAGGAACGCTTTGACGCCACAATAGACAACGGGCTGACGGTGTTAAATAAATACATCGAGGACGCAAAGGCGTCAGGCAGAAAAGAGCTTACCGGCGACGAGGCGTTTAAGCTTCACGACACCTACGGCTTCCCGCTCGACCTCACAATCGAGATGGCGGAGGAATGTGGGCTTTCGGTTGACATTGACGGGTTCAACGCGGCTATGCGCGAGCAGAAGGAGGTCGCGAGAAGCGCGAGAAAGGAAGGCTCATCATGGGAAGATGATACCGAATACGATTTCAGCGGCATTGCGGAAACGGAGTTTACGGGCTATACGTCGCTTGAAACCGAAACCGAAATACTTGCGATCGCGGTTCCGGGCGTGGGCACGGTTCCGTATGTCACGGACGCGAAAAAGGCGTATATAGCCGTTAAAAAGACGCCGTTTTATGCCGAAATGGGCGGTCAGACGGGCGATATAGGTACAATCTCGCAAAACGGCGAGGTTGTGGCAAGAGTTGTAAACACGACCAAAACGGGCGGCAACGTGTATGTTCACGAGGCAGAGCCGATAGGCGATATTCATATGGGACAGGTTTTGATGTCGGTGGATAAGCCGAACAGAATGGACGTAAGCCGAAACCATTCCGCGACGCATCTTCTTCACAGAGCGTTAAAGGACGTGCTTGGCACCCATGTGGCGCAGGCGGGCTCGCTCGTTGACAAAAACCATTTGAGATTTGATTTCTCGCACTTCGAGGCTATGACAAAACAGCAGCTTGAAGATACGGAAAAGCGAGTAAACGACGCAATTCTCGCGTGTCTGCCCGTAGAAGTCAGGGAGCTTCCGATAGAGGAGGCAAAAAAGCTCGGCGCGGAGGCGCAGTTCGGCGAGAAGTACGGCGACGTGGTGCGGGTCGTTTCAATGGGCGACTACAGCAGAGAATTTTGCGGCGGCACTCATCTTACAAACACGGCGCAATGCGGTCTGTTTAAGATTATATCGGAAGGCGGCGTCGCGGCGGGCGTAAGACGTATCGAGGCGGTAACAGGTCAGGGCGTGCTGAACCTCATATCGGACTATGAGGGCGTGATTGCAAGAACCGGCGCGGCAATGAAGTCAAACAGGCTTATGGAGCTTGACAAAAAGGCGGCTTCCGTAATGACGGAAAACAGAGAGCTTGAAAAGAAGATTGAGGAGCTTAACGCAAAAATGGCAGCAGAGCAGTCAAAATCCATGCTGTCGGGCGCAAAGGACATAAACGGCGTTAAGGTTCTGACGGTTCGCGTTGACGGCATGAGTGTGCCGGACATGAAGAACCTCGGCGATAACGCTAAAAACGACCTCGGAAACGGCGTTGTTGTTCTCGGCGCGGAGACCGAAGGCAAGATTACGCTTATCGCCATGGCGTCCAAGGACGCGGTAAAGAGCGGCGTGCATTGCGGTAACATAATTAAGAAGATAACCGAAATAGCCGGCGGTCGCGGCGGCGGTAAGCCGGATATGGCGCAGGGCGGCGGTAAGGACGCTTCAAAAATAGATGAAGCGCTGAACGCGGTAGAGACACTGGTTTTGGAAATGGTGGGTTAATAATGGAAGATTGTTTGTTCTGTAAAATAATAGCGGGTGAAATACCCTCGACAAAGGTGTATGAAAACGATAAGGTTTACGCGTTCCGCGACATAGCGCCGGCAGCGCCGGAGCATGTCGTAATGGTTCCGAAAAAGCATATTTGCTGCGCGAACAAAATAACGGCGGAGAACAGCTCGTGCGTCGCGGATATATTCGAGGCAGTGCCGGAGATTGCAAAAAAAATCGGTGTTGCGGACGACGGCTATCGCATAGTAAACAACTGCGGCAAAAACGGCGGTCAGACGGTTATGCATCTGCATTTCCATATGCTCGGCGGCGCTGTGGGCGGCAAGATGTATTAAACTTAATTCGTGGGGACGGGCTATGCCGTCCCCGCTTTTGTATTTCCGCCGGATATATGTTTGGGTTTTAAATTGTCAAATTCCCGTTTAAAAACAATACATTTTAACAAAGGAATTTGGCGTGCAATTGTAATACAATAATATATAAATTCACTACATTTGCAAAAATATATTGACAAATTGCATCCTATGTGATATAATTATAAAAACAAACATATACTATACTTGTCAGATATTGTGTGAGTATAGAAGATAAAGGGCAAAGTATAAGGACAACATTGAGGTGAACTTGATTTACAATGGAAGGAGGTCAACATGGCAACTGTATCAACGCGGATAGATGACCATGTTAAGTCAAATGCCGAGCAGATAGCGAATGAAATCGGGATTCCGCTCAGCACCGCAATTAATATTTTTTTAAAGCGATTTGTCGCGAATAAAGGGTTCCCTTTTAGTGTGGTAGCCCCGGTAAGGGCACAGGTTGAGCCTGTAGTAAATGTAGAATTATTAGATGCGTCGGTAAAAAAAGCAATAGCCGATCCAAATAATGTAGGTCTATCGCATCAATTCACCTATTTAGATCCGGATACGAAGCAAATAGTTAATGTTAACAGAAAGGAGTGACTGACATGAACAAATCTTCTATACTATTAGTAATGGCAGGTCCGAATGGTTCGGGCAAGAGTACGATTACCGTATAGGGCTATAAAGGTTACGGTTCACCTATCCGACCAAGTTAACGTCTGCCAAACACTGTTTGGATTAAAAATAAAGCCAAAAACCGGCTGGAGGGTATGAACTTCTATCCGGTTTTTTTATGAAAAGATTGCATATACGTGAGATCTTCGCCGCCGTGGGAATTTCCGCCGGATACGCGTTTGGGTTTTAAACCGATGATATAGTTTAAAAAACAGACATTTTTAATGACTGTTTTTTTATATTGAAAAAAATATAACAATATTGTATAATAAAAGTATATATACGGTCGGGTTAATTAGGAAATTTACCCGAAATTTAAAAAAAGAAAGAGGGAATTTTTATGGGGAGAAGAACAAAACGAATATTGTCGTGGATAACTTCGGCGGCAATGTCGGTGTCGGCATTCGCAGGACTGTCAATATCAGTTAGCGCGGCGGAAACACCGATCACCGAGGCGGAGCAAGATTTTGACAGTCTTCAGGATGGTTCGCTCGGCTGGACTACCGACGGTAGCGGCATGACATATTCGCTTATCGACAATGATTCGGGCAAGGCCTTGAGCGCTGTGGCGAATACGGGCAATAAAAGTATTACCGGAACGGTTACTTTTCCGACTGTTATCGATTTAGCCGATAACGTTGTTAAGGTGCAGTTTGACTGGCAGGCGTCTATAATTGGTGTGTCGGACTATTTTGATTCCACGCTTCAAGACAGCGAAGGACACGGCATTTTCAGTATAGGTTCCGAGTATGGCGGAAACAGTAAGGCTCCGAAGGCGCGGCTTAGAATTAACGGAAGTCTGGTAAATCCGGAAGTGGACCGGTACAACAAATGGAATAAGGTAACGGCTGTAATAGATTATGAAACAAAAAGGGTTTTGAGCATAGAGGTAGCAGAACCCGATTCCGAAACTGTTCTCGCGTCAGTTAAAGACGCCGCATTCCTTTCAGAGGATGTCGCAGGCAGCGCGGCGGGATTCGGTTTAAATGCCGCAAAAATAAGCGGTAACATTAACGATAACAAAACATATTTTGATAATTTTAATGCATACAATATAACCGATGAGTATTATAAGGTTACCTTTACGGTAAAGGACAAATCCGAAAATCCCGTGCAGGGCGCGACCGTAACCTTTGACGGAACGGATTATACAACCGATGATCAAGGTCAGGTAGTGGTTAAGCACAAGACCGGAACCGACATCGAGTATAAAGTACACAAGGACGGCTATGAAACAGAGGATGATCAACCCGACGCGACGGGTACCGTGAATATAGCCGATGGTGATGTTTCGGAGAATGTTACATACAGCGAGGCGGTTTACACACCTCAGGCTAAGACCGTTACCATAACAGGCGGTCAGAAGGTTATGACGGCTCCGCATACGACCGGTCAGACCACAGAGAGTGCAGCGTTTGATGTTACGGTTATCGACCAAAAAGGCGTGGACCAGACTGACAACGAAAAGACGGTTGTCAAGTGGGCGGTTACTCCGGAAAACAGAGGCGTTAGCGTTGACGATGAGGGTGTTGTTACCGTCGATGACACATTTAAGTCCGAGTCTGAACGCGTTGAGACTTTCACTCTTACTCCGACTGTTACAATTGACGGCGAGCCCGCTGTTGAAGGAGCTTCAATAGATAAGGCAGAGATCGCGATTTCCGATTATTTGTTCTATGAGCCCGGTGTGGACGGTTCGAGCTACGGTTCTACAGACACCACACAAATTGGCGATACGGCTTATATATCCACGCCGTCCGCAGCTGTAAGGAAGGACAAAATAGATCTTCCCGACCCTATCGTATTTACACCGGGAACGGCGGAGCAGATTACATTTAAAACCGCTATTAATAATGCAACGGGAAATACATACGGTAAGGAAATATCATTTATTGACAGCGAAGGCACAGAGTCTGTCGGTTTTGCATATCACAACAGCGATATAGGCGACAGAAAAACCGCCGTTTGGGGCAGCCAGAGCAGCACAATGGATACAGTATGGAATACGCTTCCGGCCATTAATACATGGATGGATGTTTCAATACTTTATAAAACCAATGCTTCGGGAGTTACAAAAATAGAGCTTACTGTAGGCGGTAAGGAATACAGCTTAGGCGAGACAGCCGCTAAAGGCATTGCCGCCATTACTCTTGAAACAAAGCTACAGGCGCCCGGTCGTACGGCTCTTATAAAGGATATAGTAATTGACAGTGTTGATGTTGCCGGAATAGGTATCGAAGGTGCCGACAGCGTTTCGAGCATTGCTGATAAATCAAGAACAAAGACATACTCGGTTGACGCTCTTGTAATTCAGGACGACGAGACATTTACATGGACTACCGATTCCGATACGGTTACGGTGACCGCAACCGATGAGGATGGCGGCAAGACTGCCTCGTTGAACATTCCGGAGGGCGTTGCGGATACTGTAAACATCACCGTAACAAGCTCCGAGGATCCGGCAAAAACCGCAACAAAAGCGGTGACAATCGCAGCCGCTGTGCCGACATTTGACATTGCCGGTCCGATTTCGGTTGAAGCTGTTCCCGGCTCAACTGTTCAATACAGCGTTGACAAGGTAACGGATCAGTTCGGCGACGATATAACTGATTTTGTAACAGCGACATGGACGATAAGCGGTAGAGATACAAATCCCGACAGCGGCGCGATATTCACCGTTGACGCCGATGAGGCAGGCCCTGCGGTTCTTGTAAAGGCAACATATTCAGATGGCAAGCTTTCATCAGTAAAATTTGAAGATGTTACTTTAACAGAGGGCTCCTATGAGGTAAGCGCTCCCGTAGGTACAAAGGTAATGCTTTGGAACACCATGAACGGTGACGCCGCAATGAAGCCGATTGACGAAGCTATAACAATTCAGGCTGCCGCAAGTGAAAACAATACTATTGATGCAAACGGTTTACTGACAGTTAATAAAGCCGGTAATGAAGATATTGAAGCTACAATACTCGGAACAAAAGTAACAAAGACCGTTACAATCGCGGCATTCTCAAAGACTGTAGACTATACAACGGATGCGGTTGACGTAGGTGACATCGTAAGTTATGGCGCAAAAACTTATACAATTACATATTCGGATGGTGAAACAGAGGTTGTAACAGCGGCGGATAACAAGGTTACCCCGACTAAAACCGGCAAGTCCGGCAAAATGGAAATTCTTCCAAATTATAAGTTCGATCTCGGTGGTTCGGGTACGGACGGCTATACTAATGTAACCGGTACAAAGGTCGGTGGATACGGATTTACAGCGGCTCCGACCGTTACCGGAGGAGCAGGAACGGGAGTTCAGGCAAAGGGCGTAGACCTTGATAACAATGTATTCGAGGTTGATATTCCCGACGGAAGATATGATATGACTTTCTATAAGGCTGATACAACGCGTACATATATCAGAGTAAACGGATATATGGCTGTTCCTGAGGCCAATTATCAGGATGGTGATTCAGAGACACAGGCTCCCGGTGTTTACACGAAGAAGGATGTAATTGTTGAGGGTGGTGTTGCCAAGATTACAACAGGATGGAGCTATGGCGTGGCGCCTATCTCGGCTGTTGATATTACAAAGAAGTCTGATTTTGAGGAAAGAAAGACTCATATCTGGCTTGCAGGTGACTCTACTGTTACAAATTATAGACCTACTCCGTCATCAAAGGATAACTGGGATCCGGGTCGAAGACGCGCGGGCTGGGGTCAGTTCCTTGAGTATTATTTACAGGACAGTGTAATTGTTGATGACTTTGCTCATTCGGGAGATTGGGCAGTAAACTGGTATGCTAATACTTTTGCATCGGTTATAGCGAATGCTGAACCGGGTGACTATTTACTTATTCAGTTTGGTATTAATGATAGAACAAAAACTCCGAATAAAGATGATATGAAGGCTGCTCTTGAGGCCATGGTGGACGAGGCACGCGAAGCCGGGATTATTCCGGTACTTATGACACCCGAAATCTGTATGTCACAGTATGGAAGTATCGGTGAGCATGAAAAATCAACGGGAAGCGGTAACGCGGGCTGGTTCGAGCAGAACAGAACAGTAGCGGAGGAAAAAGGTACATTGCTTATAGATCTTGCTGACTTATCCGGTTCATTATGGGCTACTATGGGAAAGACATGGGTATCTCAGAATTACTTCCTGTATTGGGACGGTGCGCAGAAAGACGGACAGCATATGTCATATCAGGGCGCTAAGCTCGTTGCGGGTTTAGTTGCGGCGGAAATTGCAAAGCAGAAGGAAGAAGGTAAACAGGTTAATGATGCGACGGAGACATTTGACGGTATACCCGTAAACGAGGTATCGGAGCAGACCATTACCTATACAGATTACGATCCGAACGGTGACAATGATCAGACGGATAAGAAGGAAAACCAACAGACTAAGGTAAATCTTCCCAAATACACAATGGCGACCGAATAAGGTTCAAAATTAATCGGTCAATCGACGGGCAGAGATACGCAAAGTATCTCTGCCCGCTTTTTTGCGTCGGGATTTTGGTTCACCCTTTTTTTCATAATTTTAGAATTGTAAAATAACTGTTACGGCACTTGATTTTTTTCTTATTGTATGCTATAATAGCTATGATTACAGCATAAGGGGGTAATTACATGAAAAAATGGCATATCATTGCCGGAATATCGGCATTACTTGTAATTGTACTGGTGGTTGCGGGCTCGCTGGTGTATAAATACTATCTCGTGCCCAAATACCTGGAGCCGGTAGTTGAGGAATTCAGCGAGACAATGAAAAGCGACGACATGCTCGCCGAGATTTATTCGGTTGTGTCCGATTTCCATGACGAGGGCGTTATAAGCGACGACACATACTCAACCTTCATGTCGGCATACAATAAGCGCACCCGCGACGACGAGGAATTTGCCCGCGAAATTTTAGCGGAGGAGGACGAGAATAACACAAGCTCATCGGACAGCAATTCTCTCAGCGCGAGATACGCTTCCAACAAGGTCGGCGTTGAGCTTATTCAGACCGAGGACGAGTCGGGCAAGGGAAAAGCGGCGTCGCGCTACAGCACGGACAGAAATTCGGAGCGCACCAAGTCGGAGGATTTACTTGACGCGAGAAAGATCGTTGACAGTACGGATGAACCCGCAGAAACCGAGGTTCCGCAGGATATTCAATCCGCGTACGACAAGCTTCGCGAGCATATGACAAGCTCGGAATACTCCACTTTCCTTAAGATAATGCGAAAGCTTGACTATAACGATTTAAAGACTTATTATACAAGCGCCGATCTCGCGGGGCTTAAGGAATATCTCCATTCAAGACTTAGTGACGATGAATACAGCGAGACGGCAGAGCTGTATTCCAAATACATAGTGCTGTTTATGGAAGACTGATAATATGACAGATAAAAAATACAGTATTGTTTTGCCGGCAATATTTTGCAATCTGCTTTGGGGCAGCGCGTATCCCGGCATAAAAATAGGCTATGAATTATTTAATATAACCGACAGCGTCCCGCAGAAATTATTTTTTGCGGGACTTAGATTTGCGCTTGCCGGAATTATGGTGCTTTTGGCGGCGATACCGGTAAACAGGAGACTGCCGTCGCTAAGAAGGGACAATATCGGGATAATATCCGTCACGGCGCTCATATACACCGCGCTTCAATATCTGTTCTTTTATATAGGGCTTTCCAATACAACCGGCACAAACGGCTCCATTGTGAATTCCACCACCACGTTTATGGCGCTTGTCGCGTCAAGGCTCGTTTATAAAAAACGAAT
The DNA here is from genome assembly GCA_947628515.1 of uncultured Clostridia bacterium. GTDB lineage: Bacteria > Bacillota > Clostridia > UBA1381 > UBA1381 > Ornithomonoglobus. The sequence continues at coordinate 9,983 of CANRAG010000010.1, forward strand.
AGGCGCGGTAAAGATATTTGGTACTCTTATAGGCTTTTGCGGAGTAGTAACGGTGCTTTTCTCCGGCAGTACCGGCTCGTTTTCCCTAACAGGCGAAGGATTTATATTAATCGCCGCGCTATGCTTTGTCGCCGGCTCGATGATATCGAAAAAGGCCGCGGCGGGCTCGGACGCAATGACCGTCACGGGCTACAACCTGCTTATAGGCGGGGTCATTCTGCTGATTTCGGGAATTTTCGGAAAGGGCTATGATCTGCCGGTATCCGCGGGCGGGACGCTTGTTCTTCTGTATTTAGCGTTTCTGTCAGCCGCGGCGTTTACAATATGGACGGCGCTGCTCAAAAAAACCGGCATAGAAAAAATAAGCGTTTACAATTTTATCATCCCGGTATCGGGCACAATTCTTTCCGCTGTATTTATGAAAGAGAATATTTTTAATATACACTATCTTGTGTCGCTTCTTCTCGTATGCGTCGGCATTATTACTGTAAATTATGAAAAAAAGCAGAATTTATAAAAATTATATAAAATTCATATATAATTTATGGGTAAATGTTACATATGCAATTCGCACAAAAAAACGGCTTAATTTTTTACGTTGTGGAGTTTACACAAAGAAAACACGTTAATTTTGTTAATTATAGGACTAACATTTTTTCGAAAAATGTGTTATGATATATATACAGAATGTGAGACAGGAGTAAAGTATCGGGTTTTCCGGTTTGCAGAAAAGCTCCTTCTTAAAAAAATTTAAAATTAAGCGAGGTATTTTCAAATGGCAGATTTACAGTTAAAACACATCTATAAGAGGTATGCAGGTAACGTTACCGCCGTTAGCGATTTCTGTATCGACATCGAGGATAAGGAATTTATCATTCTCGTTGGCCCTTCAGGCTGCGGTAAGTCAACAACTCTCCGTATGATCGCGGGCCTTGAGGAGATCTCAGAGGGTGAGCTCTACATCGGCGGCAGACTTGTTAACGATGTTGCTCCGAAGGACAGAGATATAGCGATGGTATTCCAGAACTATGCTCTTTATCCGCATATGACAGTATTTGAGAACATGGCATTTGCTCTTAAGCTCCGCAAGACTCCGAAGGATGAGATTAAGAAGAGAGTTACAGAGGCTGCCAGAATTCTCGATATCGAGCATCTTCTTGACAGAAAGCCGAAGGCTTTGTCGGGCGGTCAGAGACAGAGAGTTGCCATGGGTCGTGCCATCGTACGTAATCCTAAGGTATTCCTCATGGATGAGCCTCTTTCAAACCTCGACGCAAAGCTCAGAGTTGCGATGAGAACCGAGATTAAGAAGCTCCACAACAAGCTCCAGACAACATTCATCTACGTTACGCATGACCAGACAGAGGCTATGACAATGGGTACGAGAATTGTTGTTATGAAGGACGGTATCGTTCAGCAGATCGACACACCTTCAAACCTCTACAACAAGCCGTGCAACCAGTTCGTAGCAGGCTTCATCGGCTCACCGCAGATGAACTTTATCACAGTTAAGCTCGTTAAGAAGGGCGACGGTCTCTGGGCTGAATTCGGTTCGGACGCTGTTAAAATTCCTGAGGGCAAGGCTTCAAAGGCTGAGCTTGCTCCGTACATCGGTAAGGAGTTAATTCTCGGTATCAGACCTGAGGATATTCATGATGATGAAAACTTCCTTACAACATATCCGGATGCGACATGTTCGGCATTCGTAGAAGTAACCGAAATGATGGGTTCGGAGACATATCTCTATCTGACAGTCAACGGCATACAGTTTACGGCAAGAGTTGACCAGAGATCGACAGCTAAGATTAATGACACAATTAAGATTGGCTTCGATATGAACAGAGTTCATTTCTTTGATAAGGACACAGAGCTTGCGGTTCTTAACTGATAAAGACTACTTAAAAGGAGACGGATCGCCGTCTCCTTTTTGCATATACAAAATCAAATAAAAATCCCCGGAGTAACCGTGGATTAAAGTCAGGATTCTACCTGCCCAAGCAGGTGGGTCGCTTCCCGAAAGCTTTACAAGTCCACTGGCAGTCACCAAAAGGTGAAAGGAGGCATGTGCGCCGCTTGCCGGAGTAAGCATCCCTTTTATAATGTGTTGGTAAAAAAATGACCTTCCCACGCGAAACCCCAGGGCTTCTTTGTGTAATTAGTATAACACAGACACCCGTAAAATACAAGTGTTATTTCATTACAATTTAGTTACAGATGTATTACGCATCATAGTGCCGTAAATCAATCCTCAAACGATTCCTCGTCACGCTTTACAAACTCGTTAAACGCGCGCTCTAAAAGTTCCTCGTCCTCAACCATTACCAGCTCCGCGTCCTCGCTGTCGATGTCGCCCTCGACCATCATAATAAGAACCTCGTCAGATTCCTGCTCCTCCGGCAAAACCTCTGCCAAAGCAAAGAACGTATGACCTTCAAACTCAAACACGTCAAGCGTTTCAAACTCAATTTCAACGCCGTTTTCATCTTCAAGAATTATAATATTATTTTCCATATCATTTACCTTTCTGTTTAGTATATATTTCATACCTATATTCTAATATAAAAGTATGCCTTTGTCAACCTTTATTTTTCGCAAGCCAGCTTTCGAGAATAAGACAAGCGGAAACGGTGTCGATTACATCCTTGCGTTTTTTGCCGCGCGTGTTTGTGGTGTTTAGAAATCTCGCGGCGCCCATGGTTGTCAGCCGTTCATCCATATATTCCACAGGCACTTTGCACTCCTCCTTAAGCCGATTTGCGAACTCATACGTCGCGTCCGCCCTGAACCCCTCTGTGCCGTCCATATTGCGCGGCAGACCAATCACAACGGTTTCGGGCTTGTATTCGTCTATGAGCTTTTTTAAATCGGTTACAAGCCCGTTTAAGCCCTTATTCTTTATTGTGCCCACTCCCTGCGCCGTAATACCCAGCAAATCACTTACCGCAACGCCCACGCGCGCGTCGCCGTAGTCAATTCCCATAACACGCATATTGTCACTTCCATTCTGTTTTCTGTCCTGTTATTTATATTCTATCATAACTTTTTTGTTTTTTCAACAAAATCTTTGGCAAATGTTCTTGACATTGTAAAATAATTCTATATAATTAATATATATATGATAATTAATATATATGGCAATAAAACGAGAAGGGTGGTATAACTATGAAAAAGAGGCTTCTGTTTATTTTTAACCCACATTCGGGCAAGGGGCGCGTGAAGAACTATTTGTTCGATATAGTTGACATATTCACAAAGGCCGACTACGCCGTTACGGTATACCCGACGCAGCATCCCGGCGACTGTACGGAGTGTATACGCGGTTCGGACAGCAAAGGCTATGATTTGATAGTCGTTTCCGGCGGCGACGGCACTCTTAACGAGGCCGTTTCGGGAATGCTCGACATACCCACAGAGGAACGTATTCCGATAGGCTACATACCCGCCGGGACAATGAACGATTTCGCGTCCGGCAACGGTATTCCCAAAACAATGTCCGACGCGGCTGCCATCGCGACCGGAGGCCGTTCAATTAAATATGACATAGGCAGCTTTAACGACTCGAGTTTCATATATGTCGCGGGCTTCGGCGCGTTTACCGATGTGGCGTACGGCACGCCGCAGACGACCAAAAACCTGTTCGGCACCGCCGCGTATTTCTTTGAATGTGTTAAGCGCCTGCCCAAGATAAAGGGCGTAAACGTGAAAATCAAAACGGCTGAGGGCGAGGAAATCAATGAAGATGTGCTCATATGCCTGATTATGAACTCGACGAGCGTCGCGGGCTTTGAGGTAAGCGATTTTTATGACAATATCGACACGAGCGACGGACTGTTTGAAATTGTGCTCATCCCCAAAACGGAGAACATATTAGATATTGCATCCGTTATAGCAAGCATAAAGAACGGCGAGCGAGATAAGAACGGCACAAGGGTTATAACGACAAGCGCAGCGGAAATCATAACGGAATATCCGGTTGACTGGACTCTTGACGGAGAGTTCGGCGGAAGAACCGATAAGGTTGACTTCAAGGTATTGCATAACGCGGTGAACTTTGTGATAGGCCATAAATAAATTTGGTTTGCATATTGCAATTCTATCGGATATATGATAAAATATACCCATTGTTTTACGGAGGTTGATTTATGGATTCTGTTGTAAGCTCAATAACATCGGCGCTTACCGCGCACAATGTATCGCCGCAGATTATAACCTTTCTCATATCCATGATACCGCTTTTGGAGCTTAGAGGAAGTATAATCGTAGCGGGCGCCGCGCTTAAGCTGCCGTTTATACAGACCTTTATAACCGCGGTCGCGGGTAATATGCTGCCGATACCTTTTATATTATTTTTTATCGAGAAGATTTTCGATTGGATGAAAAGCACAAAGCGGCTCTCTATATTGCCAAATAAAATCGAGGAAAAGGCAATGAAAAAATCCGACCAGATAAAGAAATACGGTTATTTCGGGCTGTTTCTGTTTGTGGCGATACCGCTTCCGGGAACCGGCGCATGGACGGGCAGCCTGCTCGCGGTGCTGTTCAGGCTAAAGCGCGGCAAAAGTCTATTGTTCATATTCCTCGGAGTCATCACGGCGGGGTTTATAATGTCGCTTATAAGCTACGGCGTGCTGAATACTTTGATAAATATCATAACCGGCTGAGCATGTGAAGAGCCGCGGGCGCAATGCCCGCGGCTCTTCACATGATTTCGTTATTATCTATAAGCATCCGTTTTCTGCAAACCGCCGTGAATTCGGCTTTAAAGCCGCCGCAATACCTCTCCATTGCCGCCACAACCGTTTCAGGCCGCAGATTGTACCCGCTGCCGCATGATAAAACCATTCTCACGGTCTGTATCCCGTCCGTATAGCCCAAATCCTCTATCTCGTATATATGCGGCAAAATATCCGAGTCCTTAACTCCGCTCTTTGTCTTTTTTGGGACTATAAGCTCCTTATTACGCATAAGCTCGTCAATATCGCAGCGTTGTGTGCATTCTATCTCCGCAACATACTCCGCCATATTAATTTTTGTAAGGTCTATTTCCTTTGCCGCAAGCCGCCGCGCCTTATAAAACGTAAATCCCGGCGGCATGGCGCGGTTTAGCTCATCAACTACCTGCTCGTCACTTAGCCCCGTTATAAGACCCACCTTCATGTAGTCGCCCTCGCTTGTTACCGCCACGGGAAGCGGCTGGGCTATAGTCATGACCGGATGCGGATTAAAGCCCTGCGAGAACTCGAACCGGAGCTTCGAGCGCCTCACCGCGCGATGGAAGCAACGCACGAAATCCAGATGTGAAATGAACTTTACACGGTCGTCCCGTCCGTATTTAAGAATAAATTTACTCATTCCACAGCGCCCTCCTTATCGCGTTTTTCAACGCACACGCCCGCGTTAAAGCATGCCGCGCCGCAGCCCGAACATTTTAAGCGGCAATTCGGAGTGGTTTCGCCCCGTTTCGCGCGCTCGTTTTCGGCTATAAGGAATTTTTTCGTAACGCCCACATCTATATGGTCCCACGGCAAAATCTCGTCGTAGGAGCGCTCCCGCGCCGCGTAGAAGTCGGGGTCAAGCCCGCAGTCGTAAATAGCGCCCATCCATTTATCGAAGTCGAAGAATTCGCCCCACGCGTCAAATTTACAGCCGCGCTTTACCGCTGTGATTATAGCCTTGCACAGCCGTCTGTCGCCGCGCGAAAACACTCCTTCAAGGTAGCTTGTACTGTCGTCATGATACGTGAAACGCAGTCTCTTTGACGGTATATTCTCCTTAATGAACCTCTGCTTGCGCCGAAGCTCCTCGCGGGAGTTCATGCCGAACCACTGGAACGCCGTAAACGGTTTCGGCACAAAGCTCGACGCGCTCATGGTTATGTTTATCTGCTTCGCGCGCTCCTCCTTGGGGATTGCAAAATATACGTCAAGTATCTTTTTTCCTATTTCGGGAATGCCCAATAAATCCTCGTCCGTCTCCGTGGGCAGTCCTATCATAAAATACAGCTTTACGTTGGTCCAACCGCCGCGAAACAGCAGATTTGTTGACGCGAGCACATCGTCCTCGGTCACGTTTTTGTTTATCACGTCGCGCAGTCTCTGCGTTCCCGCCTCACACGCGAACGTGATACCGGTTTTACGTACCTTCTGCACGCGCTCCATAAGCTCTAACGAGAAGTTATCTATTCTTAGCGACGGCAGGGACAGACCTATTTTCTTCTCCTCCGTTATCTTTAAAAGTCCCTCCGTAAGCTTCGGCAGCCCCGAAAAATCGCTTGTGGACAGCGACGATAACGAAATCTCGTCATAGCCGCTGCAGGAGAGCAGACTGTCGGCAAGTCCGAGCAGGGTTTCCGGCTTGCGTTCGCGAAGCGGACGGTATATGTATCCCGCCTGACAAAAACGGCAGCCGCGCAGACAGCCGCGCATGACTTCGAGCATTACCCTGTCATGTATTACCTCGCCGAACGGCACGATAATCGTGTCCGGCGCCGGAGTGCTGTCGAAATCCCGCATTATACGCTTGCGTATTTTTTCGGGCGTATGCGGATTGTTACGGGTTATGCTTTTTACAGTGCCGTCCTCGTTATAGTCCACATCGTAGAACGACGGAACATATATGCCTTCCACATTTTCCGCAAGTCGCTCCAAAAGCTCTTTTTTCGATTTTTTGCCATCTTTTTTCCATGCCTTCAGGATTTCCATTGTCTCGTGAACCTGTTCCTCGCCCTCGCCGAGCATGAAAAAGTCAAATATATCCGCAATCGGCTCCGCGTTATACGCGCACGGGCCGCCGCCGTATATGATAGGGTACTCCTCGCCGCGCTCCGCCGCCAAAACCGGAATTTCCGCCAGGTCGAGCATGTTTACTATATTTGAGTATGACAGCTCATATTGAAGCGTAAAGCCCAGTATATCAAAACGCGTGACCTCATCGCCGCTTTCAAGCGCGAAAAGACGCATACCGTGATTTCGCATCTCCTGTTCCATATCTTCCCACGGCGCAAAAACACGCTCGCAGTAGGTGTCCTCGCGCGTGTTTAGTGTGTGGTATATTATTTTAAGCCCGAGATGCGACATAGCCACCTCGTACACATCCGGAAAACAGAAGCCGAAACGTATATCGACCGACGACGGATCCTTCGTGACCGCGTTCATCTCTCCGCCCGTATAGCGTGTCGGCTTCATCACCCTCGAAAGAATTTTATCCTTTAAAGTTATCATGCGTCCTCTGATGCCTCATTGTCCTTTTTGAAAATTCCCGAAATCCTTTCGACCATGTCCGGAGCGTAGTCGATAAGCTTCTCGACAGCGGACTGCTTCTCGACCGTCGTCACAAAACGTATGCTGCCGCCCTTTGTAATTACCAGAAATCCTTCCGGTTTAATCGACGCGCCCGCGCCGACGCCGCCGCCGAAGCGGTTAGTTCCGTCAGCGTTGGTTTCCTTGAACTCACATCCGCCGCCGCCAACGCCGAAGGACACCTTTGCGATGGGTATAATCAACGTCCCGTCCGGCGCGGAAACACTGTCGCCTATTATGCTTTCGGCGGTAAACATGCCGTCCATTGAGTCTATTGCCGACTCGATAAGCTCTTTAATCGGATTTGCCATTATCGTTCTCCTTTCGCACCCGTTTTCTTTAATCTTACGTATATCGGCAGCGCGTGACGCAAGGCTATTACCGCAAGCGCCGCCGCATGAAAAATATTTGTACAGATAACCGCGTCAAGCTCCGCGAAAACATGTGGGTTATTAAACGCCGGTTTAATATCGGCGTTATGCTCGCAAAGCCGCGTCTTATTATCTATTATGCCCAGTATATTGAAAATAACCGCTGACGCGGAGCCGAAAATAAGCGCCGTATCCATCGCGTCCTCAACTCCGATAACCAGCTTTATGTTTAGCTTCTTTATTTTTATCATCCATCCGAACATATATCCCAGAACAGCGCTTATCATATTTAAAACGCGTTCCTTTTCCCGACGGACAAATTCCACCGCCGCGGAAGCGGAAAGCTTGCCGGTTTTATTTTTCGCTCCGCCGACGGGCTCCGGCTTGTCCGGCTTGTCACCCCCGCCGCGGCGGAGGGGTATTCTTATAAAGCCGTACTTAACGCTTATGCTCTTTTCAAGCTCGTTGTTGTATCTGAAATATATATTGAACGTGACGGGAATAAGCATTATTATCACTATGAATGCGGCTATCGCCGCAGCCGCAATCAATACACCCACGCTCATTCACTCCCCTTATCATCCCGCGCGGCGTCCGTATCCTCGATGGAAAGCTGCTCGCCCGCGTCCTCAAGCTCCGGCATGATGCTTTTAAAGTTTATCGGCGGCAAATCGCGCGGCGTCCTAAGCCCGAAGCACCTTAAAAATGTGTCCGTCGTGCGATATAAAATCGGTCTGCCCGGAGCGTCGAGCCGCCCGGCCTCCTCGATAAGTCCCCGCTCGTACAGTCTGTTAACGCAGCCGTCAGAATTCACTCCGCGAACCTTTTCCACCATGCCGCGAGTTACGGGCTGCTTGTACGCGATTATGGCAAGCGCCTCCATCGCCGCGTTTGAAAGCGGCTGATTGCGCTGCTCGCCGAGTATTTCGCGTATATATACATAGTATTCCGGACGGGAGCATATTTGATACCCGTCTGAAATCTCTATTATACTAAAACCTCGGTGCTCGTTATCATATTCCTCTTTCAGCTCCTTAACGGCGGTCTCTATTTCCTCCACCGTCTTTTCCAGCACCACCGCAAGCTTTGCCGCCTTCACCGGCTCGCCCGCGGCGAACAGTATACCCTCAATGGCATAGCCTATATTATCCATTAAAACTAACCTTCCTTTTAATTACGCCGCCGCGCCGGAAGAAATAATAAACTCCCGTCGGTTATCGTCGTAGTCGGCGCGTATCTTTCGCAGCTTTATCATTTCCAGAACAGCGAGGAATGTCGCTATCATTTCGGGCCGTGAATCCTCCGCGCGAAACAGAGACGCAAAGCTCACCCTGCTCCTTCTGTGCAAAACCTTGCATATCTTCTCAACCATATCGTCAACAGACACCTTCTCGCGCCCCACAATTCCCGAAAACGCCCGCTTTTCGGGCTTTGCCTGTCTTATGCGGCGCTGGTATATGCTGTTAAACGCGTCCGCAAGCTCGGAAAGCTCATGGCGCCTTGAATATTCCGGCATGGGGAACTTGATTTTTTCTTCTTCCCTGAACACCATATATTTCGATGAAAACTCGCTCTTTCGCATTTGCAATGAGGCTTCCTTGAACTTCTTGTATTCGTACAGACGCCGCGCCAGCTCCTCGCGCGGATCCTCCTCGTCCTCATCTTCCTCGTCCTTCGGCAGCAGCAGCTTTGATTTTATATACAGAAGCTGCGACGCCATGACGATGAACTCGCTCGTGTCGTCAAGCCTTGATTTTTCCATGCCCGCTATGGCTTCAAGGTACTGGTCGGTAATCTCTGCAACGGGTATGTCCCATATGCTGACCTTATTCTTTTTTATAAGCGCCAGCAGGAGATCGAGCGGCCCCTCAAACGTGTCCAGCTTGTATTTCAAATCTTCCATCTCATGCCACCAGATGCAAAATCGCGTTGCATACGTTGAGTATTATATTCATGAAAAAATCCACACCCGTGCCGATGATATTGCTAAACACTCCGCCCAGCGAAAGCAGAATAATCAGAATAAAGCTGTACCGCTCAAACTGCTGAAGCTTGAAATACGCGCTCTCTGAAAGGAACAATCCGAGTATTCTCGAACCGTCAAGCGGCGGTATGGGAATAAGATTGAACACAAGAAAGCATAAATTCACGCTCGCAAGCAGATATAAAAAGCTGCCGACGTTAGTGAGCACCGATGCGGGTATAGCCTGCGTCTTTATCGCCGCTATATATAATATAGTGTAGATAAGCATCGAAATAAACGCCAATACCAAGTTTGAAAGCGGCCCCGCCGCAGCCGTTATTGCCATGCCGCGTTTGGGATTTTTATAGTAACTCGGATTTATCGGCACCGGCTTTGCCCAGCCAAATCCGGTAAGCACCATGAGAATGGCTCCCACAGGGTCTAAGTGCGCTATGGGGTTAAGCGTAAGCCGACCCGAATAGCGCGGCGTCGGATCGCCGAGCTTTGCAGATATAAAACCGTGCGAAAATTCATGAAACGTAAGCGATATTAAAACTATCGGTATCATAAGAATTTTCTGAATTAAATATGCGCTTGAAAACATTATTTTCCTCCACAATATATGAATATAAGTATATTATACCGTGTTTTTGACGGTTTGTAAAGTCTTTTTTTGCCTTTGGCGACAGTTTTTGAACAGAGTTTTTGAACGGGTGAAAAGCCTGTGGACAATCCCGAAAATTTTCTCTTGTTTAAAAAGACGTATTCCATATCCGACAGCGACTTGACAATAATATTATACAGTGATAGAATTAAAGTATAGAATACCTCAAAGGGTGGTGAATTTAATGCGGAGGCTTATATTCCATGTTGATGTTAACAGCGCCTTTTTATCGTGGGAGGCGACACGCCGCGTAGCGGAGGGCGAGCCCGACATACGGCTTATTCCGTCATGCATAAGCGGAGATCCAAAAAAACGTACAAGCGTTGTGTTGGCGAAATCCATACCGGCGAAGCGGTTTAATGTTAAAACCGGCGAGCCGATTTCCATGGCGCTGCGCAAATGTCCGGAGCTGTATATCGCAAAGCCCGATTTCAAGCTCTATAAACGGTATTCAAAGGCGTTTAAGGATATATGCCGAGACTACGCGCCGGTCGTGGAGGAGTTTTCAATTGACGAGTGTTTCCTTGACATGACAGGAACGGAGCTTATATATCCCGACCCGATAAGCACAGCATACGAGATTAAGAACAAAATACGCGATACATTGGGATTTACCGTAAACGTGGGCGTGGGTTCAAATAAACTGCTTGCGAAGATGGCAAGCGACTTTGAAAAGCCGGACAGGGTACACACACTGTTCGAGGATGAAATAAAGAGTAAGCTTTGGCCTCTGCCGGTTGGCGATTTGCTCATGGTGGGGAAGTCCGCCGCAGCCCGACTCGAGCGCGCGGGCATAAATACCGTGGGGGAGCTTGCGGGACTGGAACGGTCAAGGGCGGAGCGGATTTTGGGCAAAAAGCTTGGGGACCAGCTGCATGATTACGCCAACGGAATAAGCAATTCGCCCGTTACCGCGCAGCGCGAAGCGGCGAAGGGATACGGAATATCGACCACGTTAAACGAAGACGTAACGACTTTGGAGAGGGCGAATAAAATTCTTTTGGGGCTTGCCGACAGCGTTTCCGCGCGAATGCGGCGCGACGGAGCAAAGACCGTGTGCATATCCGTGAGAATACGTACCGATGAGTTTAAAAACCGTTCGCATCAGACTATGCTGTTTGAACCGACGGACGTCACCTCCGAAATATACAACGAGGCAAAGCGGCTTTTTGCCGAGCTTTGGGACGGCAGTTCGCCGCTGCGGCTAATCGGCATAACGCTTTCAAAGGTTGTGTTTGCCGAAGGCGAGCAGCTGTCGCTTTTAACGGACGAAAAGCATGAGCGAAATCAAAAGCTCGACAAAGCGGTGGATGCGATACGCAGTAAATTCGGCGCGGCGTCAGTGGTGCGCGGCACAATCTATCGGTCGGATGTGGATGTGGGCAAAAAGTTTAAGGAATAGAGCAGCGCGCCAACAATTACAGCTTGATTTTATCAACGGGTTGTGCTATAATTAGAAGCGGAATATTTTTGGTACTATATGCAGAAGGAAATTAGTCGGATGTACATACAGAAGGTTTTATCAAACGGAATAAGGGTGGCGGCGGAACGGGTGCCATATGTTCAGTCGGTATCGTTGGGCGTATGGATAGGTAACGGTTCAAGATATGAAAAAGCTGAGGAAAGCGGGATTTCGCATTTTATCGAGCATATGGTGTTCAAGGGCACCGCGCGCAGAAGCGCGCACGATATAGCGCTGGAAATGGACTCGGTTGGCGGACAGCTAAACGCGTTTACAACCAGGGAGTGTACTTGTTTCTATGCGAAAACGCTTAATGAGTATGTCGAAACGTCCATAGATATACTTTCGGACATGGTTTTTGAGCCGCTGCTTGACGCGGAAGATATGAACTTGGAGCGCAGAGTGGTTTTTGAGGAAATAGCCATGTACGACGACAGTCCGGAGGACGTCGCGTATGAGCTGTTTGAAAGCTCGGTATGGGGCGATACTCCCATGGGACGCGCTATTTTGGGCAAGCCCGAAACATTGGTAAAAATCACACCGGATACAATGCGTGAATACATGCGAACGCATTATACGTCAAAAAATATTGTTATTGCGGTGTCGGGCAGCTTTGACGACTCTCTGTTTGACCGATTGGAGCATTATTTCGGAAGGCGCGGGCTGGCAGATACAGATGTGGAGTGCGAGCCGGCGCAATACAGCGCAAATTCTTCGTTTGTAAACCGTGATTTTGAACAGGTTCAGCTTATAGCCGGATTTAACGGTATAGATATATATGACGAATCGGTATATTCTTTGCTGGTATTTAACAACGTGTTCGGCAGCGGTATGTCGTCAAGACTGTTCCAGAACATACGCGAGAAGCACGGGCTTGTTTATTCAATAGCGGCGGGGCATAGCGCGTACATAGGCACAGGGTCGTTTGACATTGCGGCGGCGGTATTGCCCAACAATATGCAGCGTGTAGGCGAACTGGTGGTTAACGAGATTAAGCGGATAAAGCGCGATAAGCTTACGAAAGACGAGATCGAGAGGGCGAAGGTGCAGCTTAAGGGCAACTACATACTTTCAAACGAGCATATAGGAGCGCGGATGCAGGCGATAGGACGCTCGGCTTTGCTCGGCAAGCCGCTTATGACGCCCGAAGAAATAATAAAGAAAATAGAGGCGGTGGATTGCGGCAGCGTGAGTGATATAATAGACAGGGTTCTTGACGTCAGCACGCTAAGCATAGCCGCGGCAGGCCCCATTGACGGCATAGAAGGAATGTTCGTTTTTTAACTAAATCATTCTCATTTTGCAAAAGGTCGGCGGGCTTTGAATTAAATCGTATTTTGAGCGGCAGGTCCAACCTGCCGCTTTATTCAGGCATTTTAAATCCATATGGCATATATGTCAAAAAAAGCCCGAAAAATGATAAAAATATATGCTTAAACAGCTTGAAAAAATATGCAGGTTGTGGTAAAATATAAGCATATAAATCACATAAGGAGGAGAATATCCATGATAAAAAAAGAAGATGTGTTAAAGCAGCTTACAGACTGCGGCCTTGTTGCCGTTGTTCGCGCAAACAGCGCAGAGGAGGCTATAAAGATAAGTGACGCCTGTCTCGCGGGCGGATGTAACGGTATCGAGCTTACATTTACGGTGCCGGGCGCGGATAAGGTTATCGCGGCTTTGGCGGAGAAATATCCGAACGGCGAAATGATGCTCGGCGCGGGCACGGTTCTTGATCCGGAAACGGCAAGAGCGGCGATCCTTGCGGGAGCGAACTTCATCGTTTCACCCGCGTTCAACCCTGAAACAGCTAAGCTTTGTAACCGTTACAGAGTACCGTACATGCCGGGCTGCGCTACAATAACAGAGGTTATCACAGCAATGGAGGCCGGCGCGGATATAGTTAAGATATTCCCGGCGGATCTTTTCGGGCCTAAGATTATAAAGGACATAAAGGGACCGCTTCCGCAGGCTCAAATGATGCCGACAGGCGGCGTTGACGCGGATAACGTTGCGGAATGGATCAAGGCAGGAGTTGTAGCGGTAGGCGCGGGCTCATCGCTCACAAAGGGCGCTAAGACAGGCGACTACGCTGCGATTACCGAGACAGCTAAGAAGTTTATCGCCAACATCAAGGCTGCGCGCGCAGCTCTTTAATCGGAGTTATATTGAAAGGGGAAATTTTTAAATATGGCAAAAATAGTAACAATGGGTGAAATCATGCTGAGACTTTCAACACCCGGAAATCAGAAGTACATTCAGGCTACGCAGTTTGATATAAACTATGGCGGCGGAGAGGCAAACGTTGCGGTATCGCTTGCAAACTACGGCCACGACGCGGAGTTCGTGACAAAGGTTCCGGCAAACCCGATAGGTAAGTGCGCTGTTGCGGCGCTCAGAAAGTACGGCGTGGAGACAAAGCATATCGCTGTGGGCGGCGACAGACTGGGTATATACTTCCTTGAAACAGGCGCTTCAATGCGTCCGTCAAACGTTACATATGACCGCGCAAATTCGTCAATCGCCACAGCCACAGCGGCAGACTTCGATTTTGACGATATTTTCAAGGACGCGGACTGGTTCCATTTCACAGGCATAACGCCGGCGGTTTCAGACCTTGCGGCGGAGGTTACGGAAGCGGCCTGCAAGGCGGCTAAGGCTCACGGCGTAACCGTTTCGGTTGACCTCAACTTCAGAAAGAAGCTCTGGTCGTCAGAGAAGGCGCAGAAGGTTATGACAAACCTCATGCAATATGTTGACGTATGTATCGGTAACGAGGAGGACGCTGAAAAGGTTCTCGGATTTAAACCCGGCGAGACGGATGTCACATCGGGCGAGCTTGAGATGGCGGGCTATCAGGACATATTCAATCAGATGTGCGACAAGTTCGGATTTAAGTTTGTTATTTCATCACTCAGAGAGTCGTTCTCAGCTTCACATAACGGTTGGTCGGCATGTATCATGGACGGAGAGTCAAGAGAGTTCTATCGTTCCAGAAGATACGACATCAACCCGATCGTTGACCGCGTGGGCGGCGGCGACTCGTTCGCCGGCGGGCTTATCTGCGGTCTTATCGACAACGCGGACAAGGCTCCGGTTGACAGGATGAAGGCGGCTATAGAGTTTGCCGTTGCGGCGTCGGCTCTTAAGCACACAATACCGGGCGACTTCAACCTTGTGACAAGGGAAGAGGTTGAGACTCTCGCGGGCGGCGACGGTTCGGGACGCGTACAGAGATAAAAATACGGTTTCATATAAAAAAACGGCTCATAGAGCCGTTTTTTTATATGAAATATGATTTACTTTTTTAATGTACCCAGGTTCGCGGCCGAGAGGTACGCGTTTATGAACCCGTTAAGCTCTCCGTCCATGACCGCCTGTATGTTACCCATTTCAAAACCGGTTCTTAAATCCTTAACCATTGTGTACGGCTGGAATACATATGAACGAATTTGGTTGCCCCAGCCGTTATCCGTCTGAACACCCTGGATTTCGGAAATCTTTTCCTTCTGCTGCTGCTCCGCTATCTCAACAAGCTTTGCCTTCAGCATTTTCATGGCGTACTCTCTGTTTTGCAGCTGTGAGCGCTGTGTCTGGCACGAGGTAACTATGCCCGTGGGAATATGCGTAAGCCTTACCGCCGACGAGGTCTTATTGATATGCTGACCGCCCGCGCCGGACGCGCGGAACACATCCATCTTCACATCCTCCGGACGTATATCCACATCGATATTGTCATCGAGCTCCGGCATTACCTCGACAGACGCGAACGAGGTCATTCGCTTGCCCTGCGAGTTGAACGGTGAAATTCGTACAAGGCGGTGTATTCCCTTTTCCGCCTTTAAGTAGCCGTACGCGTTAAGGCCGGATATCTCCATTGTGCAGCTCTTTATCCCCGCTTCATCGCCGGGAAGGGTATCCATGACTTCCGCCTTATACCCGTTCTTCTGCGCCCACATTGTATACATCCTTATAAGCATTTCGCACCAGTCCTGCGCCTCCGTGCCGCCCGCGCCGGCGTGGAAGGTAAGAATGGCGTTTGAGCTGTCATACTTACCGCTGAGAAGCGTCGCGAGACGCATTTTGTCAATCTTCTCGTTGAGCTTATCGACAGCCTTTTTTATTTCGCCCGCAAAGCTCGCGTCATTTTCCTCCTCTGCCATCTCAATGGTTATAAGAGCCTCCTCATGGGCGTCGACGATGCTGTTAAACTCCGCAAGCTTATCCTTTAAATTCTTAGCCTTCTGCAAAACTGCCTGAGAATTTTTCATGTCGTCCCAGAAATCGGGCGCGGCACACTGCGCGTCAAGCTCCGCGATTTCCGCCTCAAGCCCCGCTACGTCGAGCGAGTCCCGCAGCTCGTCGATATTTTTTTCCATTCCCTGGAGCGCGAGCCTGTATTCATCATACTCTAACATTTAATTACATCCCTATCTGTCTGATATTATTTTCTGATTTATCTCTTATCTTCCGCAGCAATCCTTGTACTTCTTACCGCTGCCGCACGGGCACGGATCGTTTCTGCCAACCTTTTTCTTTGCTCTCACGCCCTTGTTTTTAAGCGAGCCGTCGTTTCCGGTGTCAATGGGCTTTGCGACCTGTTCACGCTCGATTTTAATTCTCGGCTTCGCGTTGAGCACATACTTAACCGTGTCGCGCTTTATGGACTCAAGCAAGCCCTCGTAGAGGTCGGACGCAACGTTTCTGAACTCAACAACCGGATCGTGCTGACCGTACGCGCGCAAACCGATTTCACGCTTAATCTGTTCCATTTCATCAAGATGATCCATCCAAAGCGTATCGACAACTCTCAGCATTATAACTCTTTCAAGCTCCGGCATCTGCTCGCCGAACACCTCGCGCTGCTCGTTGTAGTTGTCATTTCCTATTTCAAGCAGGCGGTCTTTTACGTCCGCTCTTGTTATGCTGTCAAGATCCGACTCGGTTATCTCAAAGCGGCCGTTGGCGCGCAGTGTCGCGTTCGCAAATTCCGTAAGTGCTCTTATGTTCCATTCCTCCGGAATTTCCGATATTCCTATGAAATCGTCCACGGCGCTGTCTATAATCTGCTCTATCATGCCCTTGATTGTCTCGCTCAAATCGTCGCCGTCAAGCACCTTCTGGCGCTGCGAGTAGATTATCTTCCTCTGCTCGTTCATTACCTCGTCATACTGCAGCACGTGTTTACGCGAGTCAAAGTTACGGCTTTCCAGGCTCTTTTGCGCGTTTTCAATCGCGTTTGTGAGCATTTTCGCCTCTATCGGCTGATCCTCCTCAAGGCCTAACGCGTCAACCATCTTCTTAACTCTCTCGCTGCCGAAAATTCTCATGAGGTCGTCGTCGAGTGAAAGGAAGAATTTAGACGAACCCGGGTCGCCCTGACGTCCGGAACGGCCGCGAAGCTGGTTGTCTATACGTCTCGATTCGTGGCGTTCGGTGCCTATAATGAACAGACCTCCGATTTTAACGACCTCGTCGCGCTCCGGCTGGATCTCCTCTTTGAACTTATCGTTAAGCTCCGTAAATACCTTGCGTGCGCTTAGGATTTCCTCGTCGTCCGTGTCGCCGAAGCCTGTCGCCTCCGCTATAAGCTCATCCGAAAAGCCGCGCTTTGCCATTTCGTGTTTCGCGAGATATTCGGCGTTACCGCCGAGCATAATATCGGTACCGCGCCCCGCCATGTTTGTCGCGATTGTAACGGCGCCCTTTTTGCCCGCCTGCGCGATTATTTCAGCTTCCTTCGCGTGGTACTTGGCGTTCAGAACATTGTGCTTTATGCCCATTTTTTTGAGCAGCTTTGACAAAAGCTCGGACTTGTCCACATTGACCGTACCCACGAGCACGGGCTGCCCTTTTGCGTTACATTCCTTGATCTGATTGATTACGGCGGCAAATTTGCCCGCTTCCGTTTTATATACGCTGTCGTGCATATCCTCGCGGATTACCGGCTTATTGGTCGGAACGGCTACAATGTCAAGCTTATAGATATGCTGGAATTCCTCCTCCTCGGTAAGAGCGGTACCGGTCATACCCGAACGCTTTCCGTAAAGACGGAAGAAGTTCTGGAAGGTTATTGTTGCAAGCGTCTTGCTCTCGTGCTCGACCTTAACGCCCTCCTTTGCCTCGATTGCCTGGTGCAGACCGTCGCTGTAGCGGCGGCCGGGCATAATACGCCCCGTGAACTCATCGACGATCATGACCTCGCCTTCGGGAGTTACGACATACTGCTGGTCACGGTGCATAACGCCGTTTGCGTGCAGCGCCTGATTTATGTGGTGCAAAAGCTTCATGTTCTCCGGGTCTGAAAGGTTTTCGACATTGAACGCTTTTTCCGCCTTTTCAACGCCGCGCTCTGTGAGAGTGGCGGTCTTTGCCTTCTCATCAACTATATAGTCCGCGTCAACGTCGGTGTCAAGCTGCTTGTCGTCGTGCTCGGTAACAACGAGCTTTTTAAGTCTTTTAACGAACATATCCGCGACATGGTACAGCTCATTAGCCTCTCCGCCCAAGCCCGAAATGATAAGCGGAGTTCTCGCCTCGTCTATTAAGATTGAGTCAACCTCGTCCACTATCGCGTAGTTATGGCCGCGCTGAACCATCTGTTCCTTGTGCACAACCATGTTATCCCGCAGATAATCAAAGCCCAGCTCGTTATTCGTGCCGTAGGTAATATCGCAGTCGTACGCTTCGCGGCGCTCATCGTTTGTTTTTTCATGAATAATAAGACCGCAGCTCATGCCGAGGAAACGGTAGACCTTGCCCATCCATTCCGAGTCGCGCTTTGCAAGGTAGTCGTTAACGGTGACGATATGTACACCCTTACCTGTAAGCGCGTTAAGATATGCGGGGAGGGTGGAAACAAGAGTTTTACCTTCACCTGTTTTCATCTCGGCAATACGCCCCTGATGGAGTATAATGCCGCCGACTATCTGCACATAGAAATGCTTCATGCCCAAAACTCGCCAGCTTGCCTCGCGCATAACCGCGAACGCCTCGGGAAGAAGCTCATCGAGCGTTTCTCCGTCATTATAACGTTTTTTAAATTCGGCTGTTTTCGCCTTTAGCTCGGCGTCCGAAAGCTTTTCTATTTCGGGCTCCAGAGCCGCGACCTGTTTTGCAATCGGATGAATACGCTTCAGCTCGCGTTCGGAATACGTACCGAAAATCTTATCAAATAAATTCATTTTTTCACCTCGTAGTATATTTTAATGTAAGAATTATCATTTTATCAAAGTCAAATATGCGCGTTTATACACATACACACTATAGTATACCATAAACTTTCAGATATTACCACTGTTTTTTTAAAAAATTTTCTTAAATTTTAATATATTTCTTTATTTTTTGCCAAATTCATGATTTGTTCATAAAAAAGTCATTAAACAAATACAATTTTACTCTTGACAAAGCGGGAAGGTAATGCTATAATATAAACAAATGAAGGTCAAAGAAAGTCAAAGTCAAAACTTTGCGTGACCGCAAAGCCGAAAGGCGTGGAAAGGGTGATAAAAAATGGGAGTATCGGATAGAATAGAAGCGTTCATATTGGAGCTTATGAAGCAGGAGCGGCAACAGCAGCTCAGAATACAACGCAACGAGCTGGCGCAGCTTTTCGGCTGTGTGCCGTCGCAGATAAATTATGTAATATCCACAAGATTCAGCCCCGAAAGGGGCTATATGGTCGAGTCACGCAGAGGAGGCGGAGGATATGTCACGATACGGAGGGTGCCCGACGAGAGGGCGAGCGCGTACACGGCGGACACTGCCACCGCCGACGAGGCGAGGCAGATTATAGCCCGACTTTCGGACGCGGGTATTATTAATAAGCGCGAAGCGGCGATTATGAACGCCGCCGCGCTGCCAAAGACTCTTAACGGCGCAGAGGACGCCGAAAGGATAAGGGCGGATATACTAAAGAGCATGATCAACGCATTGATGTAAAAAGGAGGAGACTTTATTATGATGGATTTGTTTTCGGAGCTGTTTGATATGTTTGAGGGCATGGATATGTTCAGTCCGCAAACGGTTGTTCAGAAGGATAACAGGGTTTGTCCGGTGTGCGGACATACATGGAGCGACTTTTTAAGGAGCGGTAAATTCGGATGCGGCGAGTGCTATAAAACCTTCCGCGCGGGCGCGGAGCAGGTTATAAAGCAAACGCAGTCAAATTCGGTTCACGCGGGTAAAATTCCTTCAAAATCGAGCGCGGATATTAAGGCGAAGCGCAGGTTGGAGGAGCTTAGAAAGCAGCTCAAAGACGCCGTAAACAAGGAGGATTACGAGTCCGCGGCAAAGCTTCACGCGGAGATCAAGGCTATGGAAGGGAAGGGTATAAAATGATTTGGTATAATGATTTAAATGACGGTATTGTTATTTCAACGAGAATACGGCTTGCGAGAAATCTCGATAAAACACCGTTCCCGGCGGCGTTGGGCGATAAGCAAAGAGCGGAGGTAACGGCGAAGCTGCACGCCGCGGTGCTTGAAAGCAACTCGGCATTGGCGGTTGAGTTTGAAAGGTATGAGCTTGACAATATAGCGAGAAATAAGAAGATTTCAATGCTCGAAGAACATCTTATAAGTCCGCAGATGGTGGACGGCAAGGGACATTCCGTGCTTGTTAATAAGAGCAGAAACATGAGCATAATGTTTATGGAGGAGGATCATATTCGCTTGCAGGTTATTATGGGCGGATATTGCGTTGACGAGGCGTTTGACATGGCGGATAAGGTGGACGATGTGCTTGAGGAGTCGCTCACATACGCGTTTGACGAGCGTTTCGGCTACCTTACCGCATGTCCCACAAACGCGGGAACAGGGTTGAGGGCGTCGGTTATGATGCACCTGCCCGCGCTTGAAATAACCGGAAACATCACAAGGGTTCTGCAATCGGTTTCGGGCATAGGCGTCGCGGTGCGCGGCCTTTACGGCGAGGGCACAAACGCGGAGGGATGTCTGTATCAGATTTCAAACCAGATAACGACGGGACTTTCCGAAAAGGAGATTATCCAAAAACTGAAATCCGTTATAGAGCGCGTTTCCGAAATGGAGAAACAGGCGAGAAATATACTTGCGAAAAAGCATAAGGCGGAGATCGAGGATAAACTGTACCGCTCATACGGAATACTTAAATACGCGAGGAGTGTCACATCCGCGGAGGCAAAAGCGATGCTTTCGGATGTTATGCTCGGACAGAATATGGGAATAATCAAGTGTGACGGCAAGATGACGCCGCTTGAACTGATTATAAAGACCGCGCCGGCAGTTATTATGTCGGACGGGAAGCTTTCGCCGGAGGAACGTGACACGGCGAGGGCGGAGCTTATAAGAAGTAATATATAACACACGACCGAAAAGGGAGGTTTTCATTATGTTATTTTCAAATTTTACCGAAAAAGCGAGAATTGCGATAGCGGAGGCGCACGACACAGCCTGCGCGCTGGGACACCGCTATATAGGAAGCGAGCATATAGTGGCCGGACTGGTAAAGGAAGGATCGGGCGTGGCGGCACGAGTGCTTGGTAACGCGGGCATAACAGAAGATAAGGTCATGGATAAAATAACGGAGCTCACCGGCTCAAACGAGGCGTTGGATAAGGAAACCGAGCTTCCGCTCACGCCCAGAACAAAACGGATATTGCAGATTGCGGCAATAGAGGCAAGGGATATGGGGCACAGCTATATAGGCACGGAGCATCTTTTGGTGGCGATACTTCGTGACGGCGAGAGCGTGGGCATAAGAGTGCTTGCCGCGCTCGGACTTAATATGAATCAGTTATATCATGACATTATGGACGCGTTGAGCGCGGGCGTTACAGAGCCGGCGCAGGGCGGCATGTACCATAGCGCGAGAAGGCGCGGGGAAAGGTCGTCAACTCCTACTCTTGACGAATACGGCAGGGATTTTACGGAGCTTGCGCGCGGGAACAAGTTCGATCCGGTAATAGGGCGGTCGAAGGAAATAGACAGGGTTGTGCAGATACTTTCAAGGCGCACAAAGAACAATCCGTGTCTGATAGGCGAGCCGGGCGTCGGCAAAACGGCGGTGGTTGAAGGGCTTGCGCAGAAAATTGTGTCGGGCGACGTGCCGGAGTCGTTAAAGGATAAACGTCTCGTATCGGTTGATTTATCGTCAATGGTTGCCGGCGCAAAGTATAGAGGCGAGTTTGAGGAAAGAATTAAGAAGGTGATTACCGAGGTGACGCAGGCAAACGATGTAATTCTGTTTGTCGATGAGCTGCACACAATTGTGGGCGCGGGTAACGCCGAGGGTTCAATGGACGCTTCGAATATAATGAAGCCGTTCCTTGCAAGGGGCGAGCTGCAGCTGATAGGCGCGACGACCCTGAAGGAATACAAGAAGTATATCGAAAAGGACGCCGCGCTCGAAAGACGTTTCCAGCCCGTAACCGTGGGCGAACCGTCGGTTGAGGAAACCATCGGGATTTTAAGGGGTATCCGTGACAAGTACGAAGCGCATCATGGCGTTACCATTACCGACGACGCGTTAAAAGCGGCGGCGGGCATGTCCGCGCGGTATATTACCGACAGATTTTTGCCGGACAAAGCCATTGACCTTATAGATGAGGCGTCGTCGAAGAAGCAGTTGGGCGCGCAGACGGAGCCGCAGGAGCTTAAGCAAAAGGAGAAGGAGCTTGAAAAGCTTTCAAGCGAGCGCGAGGAGGCCGTAAACGCTCAGGATTACGAGAAGGCGGCGCGGCTGCGCGACAGGGAGAAGCCGCTTGCGGAAGAAGTGGATAACCTCAAAAAGGCATGGAGGGGCAACGGTACCTCGTCAAAGCTTGAAGTGACCGAGGACGATATTGCGGAAATTCTTTCGGACTGGACAAATATTCCTGCCTCCAAGCTTAAGCAGGAGGAAATGGAACGGCTGAGAAATCTTGAGGAAATTCTGCATAACCGCGTCATAGGGCAGAATGAGGCAGTGACGGCTGTGGCAAAGGCAATTAAGCGCGGCAGAGCCGGACTTAAGGACCCGAAGCGTCCCATAGGCTCGTTCCTGTTCTTAGGGCCTACCGGCGTGGGCAAAACGGAGCTTACAAAGGCGCTTTCGGAGGCGTTGTTCGGCTCGGAGCGTTCGCTGATACGCGTTGATATGTCCGAGTACATGGAAAAGCACGCGGTATCGAAGTTTATCGGCTCGCCTCCGGGATATGTGGGCTTTGAGGACGGCGGTCAGCTCACAGAGAAAATCCGCAAGCATCCGTATTCCGTAATCCTCTTTGACGAGGTGGAAAAGGCGCATCCGGACGTATTTAACATCATGCTCCAGATTCTTGACGACGGTATTCTTACCGACGCGCAGGGCAGGCTGGTAGATTTTAAAAACACGGTAATCATCATGACCTCGAACCTCGGCGCGAGCGAAATTCTCGGAACCGGCACTTCAAAGCTCGGATTTGCGAGCACAGCCGACGAAAAGAGCGAAAAGGACACAATAAAGGAAAAGGTTATGGCGGAGGTAAAACGCGCGTTCAAGCCTGAGTTCTTGAACAGAATAGATGAAATAATCGTGTTTGACCGTCTTACAAAGGACGAGATTAAGCAGATTGCGGG
The DNA here is from genome assembly GCA_947628515.1 of uncultured Clostridia bacterium. Taxonomy (GTDB): domain Bacteria; phylum Bacillota; class Clostridia; order UBA1381; family UBA1381; genus Ornithomonoglobus. Next base: position 33,317 of record CANRAG010000010.1, read on the forward strand.
ACTCATGCTAAAATCGCTTAAAGAGCGTCTTGCCGAAAACGATATTTCCGTTTCGTTCACGGACGGGGCTGTTGATAAAATTTCCGATGTAGGCTTCGACAAGCTCTATGGTGCGAGACCTCTGCGGCGCGCTATCCAGAGCAGAATAGAGGATATGCTGTCGGAAAAGATTATCGACGGAGAGATCAACGCGGGTGATACCGTAACGGTGGACGCTGCGGAAAACGAGTTCATTATTAAGAAGTAAATAACCTCGGAGCACGTCAAAGGACGGGATTTCCTTGGCGCGGATATGTGAATTCACAAAAGGAGTTCACATCTGCGCCAAGGATTTTTTTTGTTTGCTCTTATACATGGCGGCATTGTGAAAAATCAACAAATAATGTTAATTTTCAAAGTTGCGAATACGTAAAATTTGCCGTAAAATAAATATAGTATTAGGAAAGAAAGGCAGGGACTGCAATGTTAAAAAGACTTTTTGTAAGCTGCGCCGCAATGGCGGCGGCGGTATCCGTAACATCCGGCGCCTTGTCGGTATCGGCGGCCGAGCCGGACCGGGCGGATACGGCAGACGAGACGCGGCTTATAACCTATGACGCGCCGACAGGGGCGGAGCTTAGCGGCACGTATACCGTTAAGGCGCGGCCTCACGGCGCGGGTGACGACGCGTGGCGCGATATTGACGTCTACAGAGTCATGCTTATGAGCTATAACACAAGGTGGGCGGCCATGGCATATTTTGACTGCACGGGCGCGATCGACGTCAGAGTAACGGTTACCGGAGGCGGCGACGGTATAGACTATTTTAACGATACCGACCCGGAGACGGGAAAGCGAAAGGGGCTTCTTAAACAGGGCACTACGGTGAAATTCAGGGCTGACGGTTCGGAGGAAGGAACTACGGACGTAATGACGGTGGACATGCCGGTGGACACAAGAATTTATCCGGAGAGCTACGGTATAGTGCCCGAATATGAGGCGGGCGGCGACACCATTGATTTTACGGTTGAGCCGGGACAGAGAATAGTGTTGGACCCGAACGGCGACACAAGGCGCAATCTCCAAATATGGGCGGACTATCCGATAGACATGCCCTCGGTCGAGGAGCTTCGCGCGGAAGGCAAATCCGTAACGGTGGTTGACGCCGCAAACGGCGGCGCAATTGTGCCGGAGGGCTTTGACACGGACGTCGTATATGTCAAGCCGGGCTACTATGATATTAAAGATAAGAACGGCAATGTGGATAACTGGGGCGGCGCCAAGGTAAAGAGCAATCAGACATGGTATTTTGAGGGCGGCTCCGTATACCACGGCGGACTGTGGCTGGACTATACGGAAAACGCCGCCGTTATAGGGCGCGGAATACTTTACAGACCGAGCGGCGCGTCCATGACCGTAAACGATACGAAAAATACCCTGATTGAAGGCATGATGGGGTTAAACCACGGATACGGGGATAACGGAGGATATTATATAAACATTGCGAACAGTAAGAATGTCCGCGTTAAAAATCTAAAATCAATCGCGCGGCATAAGTGGGGCGACACGATGGATATTTTCTGTTCGGAGGATGTTACGGTTGAAGGCTGCTTCTTCCGCGGCAATGACGACTGTATAGCAATCTACGGCCCGCGCTGGACGGGCAACTACTGGGGCGACACGGGCAATGTAAGAAATATAAAGGTCAAAGACTGCGTGCTCATGCCCGACCTCGCAAGACCCATACATTTCGGCACTCACGGCGACAGCGCTTCGCCCAACGGCGGACGCGTAATAGATAACTGCCGCTTTGAGAATATAGATATACTGACATATAATAAGTTCGCGTACAATCCGCGGTCGAGCGGAAGAATGCCGCAGTCCATACGTATGGACGTGTCGGAGGGCAACACGGTTACCAATATTTATTTCAATAATATCCGCATACAGGATTACATGGCGAATAAGATTTGCGAGCTGTTTATAACGACGCAGGACAGATACGGAACATATACATATCCGGGCAAGGGAATAAACAATATCTATTTTAAGGATATTGACTATAAGAATATCGATCCCACACATAACGGAAGAATAGAGGGATATAAAACAAGCGACGGCGTGAGCGGCATAACGCAGAACGTCACGTTTGAAAACCTCAAAATAAACGGCGAGGTCGCCCTGAGCGCGGAGGATGCGCAAATCAGTGTCGGCAATAATACGAAAAATATACGGTTTGTGGGTTCGGGCGAGTCGAAGTATGTATATAGGCCTTCAATCGTTCCGGAGGACATATGGCCAAAGTATTATGATTATGCCGACACCGCCGAAGCGAGCGCGGAGAGGTCTGAAAACGGCTCCGACCCGGCGGCGGCGATTGACAGCGACACCGATACCGTATGGTATTCGGCAGTAGGCCAAAGCAATCCTGTTTATAACAGCGGCGACAAGACTGTTACGGGCGAGGGAATAACGCTTAATCTCGGCGCGCAGAGACATATAAACTGCGTAAGACTTACATGGGAAAATCCCGCTCTAACGCATGACTACCGCATATATGTTTCCAAGGACGGAAAGGACTGGAGCGCGGGACATACCGACGAGCATGACGTGGGCGCGGTTAATTCCAAATCGAGGGCTGAGTACAATAAGCGGGTAAAGTCAACATGGCTTGTCAACCAGTACGATCCGAACCAAAATCAGGATTATATAATAGGGCAATACGTAAAGATTATTCCGTGTTCGGGTACGCGGCTCGATATTGCCAACCTGGAGATTTTGGGCGAGGAAGCTCCGTAAGCTTTATATGAAGGAGGAACCCAAATTGAAAAATATACGCGAAAAGAAGCTGATTTCGTTTATAACAGCGGCGGCGATAACAGCGGGATTTGCCGTAATGCCCGTATCGTCTGTGGCATTTGACGCGCCGGCGGCGGATACGGGAGAGGCGAACGGAATATCAAATAACGGCGAATGGTCAATTTACGCGTCAAAGATAGGTGAAATCAAAGCCGACAGCGGAACCATCGAAGACGTTACGGGCCGCTACGGCGTGGTCGAGGTAAGAAAAGAAATGCGAAGCGCGGCGTTGCAGTTTGATTTATCGACAAAGGATAAGGAAGAAAAGGTTATAAAAAATGTAAAGCTGCGTCTTACGCCTGTGGTGAGCAAAACCAATCTCCGGCAAACGGTATCGGTAATAAGCAATGATTTTGCCGACACAACGGAGGAAACGCCGATTGCGACATTCAGCGTGCCCAGAGTCGGGACGGATGATTTCAATAAGGACGCAAATCTTACGTCAATATCGGATATTACGGAATATCCGGCGGCGCTTGCAAACTGGCAGACCGATGTGGATATTACGGGCGAGGTTATAGGCGCGGGCGATACGCTGTCGCTGCATGTGGCGTACGGTGACGGAAACGCGAATAAAACCGAGTACGCAACCTGCAATATATCGGCGAATACCAGATTAAACGGCGGGGCTGTTCCGTTTTTGTACAGCGACGGCGCAGCTACAGATTACAGCAAGTGGGTATATCCGCAGCTGGTGTTCACATACACCGACGCGGCAGAATATAAAACGGCGTATGCCGATTTCCTCGAAGCGGGCGCTGCGCTGTCCGAAGCGTTAGTTACGGAGGAGGAAACCGTGTCCGCGCCAAGAGTTTCGGGCGGTTCGACGGTGACGCTTGAAGCGGCGGATGAAACGGGGCTTGTCACCGTTTCCGACAACACAATAGCATACAACCCGAACTATGCCGGAAGCGCGAAAAAAGCGAATATAAGGCTTAGTGTAAAAAACGGTGAAGCGGTGTATTCGAGGATTATCGCAATAAGCGTTGACGCTGTCGCGTCATACGCGATAAGCTTTGACGCTGCCAAAAATCCATTGGGAATAACGTCTGTGACCGTCGGCGGCACAAAATACACGGACGGAACCGCGTACGCGCAGGCGGGAAGCAAGGTAGATGTGGAAGTAGAGGCAAACGAGGGATATGTTGCGAACGTAACGGTAAACAAGGCCGACGGGAGCGGGATAGATGTAACCGGCGACAGCTTTGTAATGCCGGACGAGGCGGTGACGGTGTCGGTAAAATATTCAAAGCGGGCGCAGTACGGCACAACGCGAATTGCCGCGTTAAACAGTATGTCCATAAAGAGCGACGGCAGCTTGCAAAGCCCCGACCTCGTAATAGGCGCGAACAGAATTACATTTGTTAAGTTCGATTTGTCCGCCTATAATACCGATGTAATATCGGACGCGTATATGAGCTTCACGCTCACAAAGAACGCGACGCTGAACACAAAGGCGGTATTCTATGTTCCGAACAACGACTGGGACGAGGGCAGCATTGATAAGAATTTTAAACTTGACGGAACGGACGCGACTAATATATCAAACTTTGCCTATACCGGCGAGGACGGCGCGGCGGAGACGGTGTCGCTGCTTAACGGCGATAACCACGCGGCATTGATAATTCCGGATACGGACAACGCGGCCACTGCGGCGGAAGGAATTTTAAAAGATTATTACGCGGCGTCAAGCGGGAAGCAGAAAACCTGTACAATAAGCGTCACCGACGCGATTAAGACGGGGATTAAAAACAGTGAGGACGGCATTATTACCTTTATGGTTTACAGCGCCGGCGGAGGCAATGACGTGTATTCGGTTAACGGCGCAGGTAGCCTGGCGGCGCGGCCGTCGCTTACCGTAACGGAATCGGCCGAGTTTTTGCCGGACGACGAGTTGATAACCGAAATCAGGACGGCGGAGGATCTCGAAAAGTTTGCGGCCATTGTCAACGGCGGTAACAGCTATAAGGACAAAACGGTAACTCTCGCGGAGGACGTCAATCTGTCGGAGATATATAACGCTGACACGGGCAAATCATGGACGCCTATCGGCGCGGAGCCCATGAAATCGTTCGCGGGCACGTTTGAAGGACAGAGCCATACAGTGAGCGGAATGTATATAAACGACGAAAACGGCAGCTCTTTGGGATTATTCGGCGATGTTTCGGGCACGGTAAAGGATGTCACAGTAACCGGACAGATAAACGGCAGCTCGGTCATAGGCGGCATAGCGGCATCGTGCGACGGCGCCGTAACAAACTGCCACAGTGATGTGGAAATCAACGCGCGGCGGGAAGCCGGCGGCATTGTCGGCACGCTTGCAAACGGCGGAGTTATTTCGGGATGTGATAATAAAGGCAATGTTACAATAAGCAACAAGGAGACCTGCGCGGGCGGTATCGCGGGACATAATATAGACGGAACCGTAAGAGAGTGTGAAAACTCCGGAAAAATCGAAAACGGTTTGGACGGGTTCAGAAACAAGCTTGGCGGTATTGTCGGATTTCTTGATAACGGAACCGTGGAAGGCTGCGAAAATACGGGCGAGGTTGTGAGCAATGCCGCTGTAGCCTCATATACGGCTGACAGAAGCCAAAACTATGTGGGCGGTATTGTGGGATACAGCTCATACGGTACCGTAAGAAACAGTAATAACAGCGGTTCGGTTAACAACGCGGTTGACTATGCG
>CANRAG010000011.1 GCA_947628515.1 uncultured Clostridia bacterium
GCCCTATGATGACATTTCATGCCGGAGATGTACAGGCGGTTCGGGGCATAACGGGCGAACTCATAGAGAGGTTAGTGCGCAAGGGACTTTCGCCGGGGCACATATTTGACACCACCGGATATACATATTCGGTAACTCCGTTTTCGGCGGAGGGAATGAAGCTCGAACTTGAAGCGATGACGTCGGAGGCAGGCGTTACGCCGCTTTACCACAGTGTTGTGTGCGGCGTGGATTTTCGGGACGGAAAGCTTAAAAGCGTCGAGGTCTACGGCAAGAACGGCAAGCGAAAAATAGAGGCGAGAGTGTTTGTTGACGCGAGTGGAGACTGCGATCTCAGCGTGCTTTCGGGACTGCCTTACACAAAGGGTAGAGAACGGGACGGCAAGTGCCAGCCTCTTACGATGAATTTTAAGCTTACAAAGGTGGACACGGAAAGGGTCAAAGAATATATAATGTCCGCAAATGACGAGTTCCCGCGCCTTATGGGGGATCAGGCGAAGGTAACAAGAGCGTGCAGACTTTCGATAGGCGGATATGTCAAAACGCTGCGGCACGCGCGGCGGGAGGGAAGAATATCTTTTGACCGAGAGGATATATTGTTTTTTGAGACCGACAAGCGCGGAGAATTTATCGTGAATACGACGCGCGTTACAGGTGCGGATCCCACAATACCCGAGGATCTTACCCGCGCGGAGATAGAGGGAAGAAAACAGGCATGGGAAGTGTATAATTTACTCAGGGAAAGCGTGGCGGGATTTGAGACAGCGGAGCTTGAATTTACAGGCCCGTTTATCGGCGTGCGTTCCTCGCGTCAGATAAAGGGGAGCTACACGCTTACGGCGGAGGACATTGTAAGCTGCGCGGAGTTTCCCGACACGATCGCAAGGGGCGGATATCCGATCGATATCCACTCTCCCGATGGCAGAGATGACAATATGTACGAAAAGACAAAGCTGTCGCTCGAATACGGCGATATGTACAGTATCCCGTACAGAGCGCTTATTACCGACGGCGCCGATAACCTCATAACGGCGGGACGCTCGATAAGCGCGGATTTCGAGGCGCAGGCGGCGATACGCGTTTCGCCGATAGCCGGCGCGACGGGACACGCGGCGGGCGCGGCGGCGGGGCTTTGCGCGTTATCGGGCGCGGGAGTGCATGAGCAGGATATATGTAAATTACAGAAAACATTAATAGAACAGGGCGCGTTTTTGTGATAAGATAAATGGGCTGCCGTCGGCAGCCCATTTATCTGTTATCTGTTTTTGTTCCTGTACTGTGACGGCGTTTTGCCGCATACGCGCTGGAACAGCTCGCTGAAATAGCGAGTGTCGGTGTAGCCCACTTTTTCGGCTATTTCGTATATCTTCAGATCCGTATCCGCAAGCAGCTCCTTTGCCTTTTCTATTCTCGTCTGTATAAGATAGTTTTTAAAGGTTATGTTGGTTTCCTTTTTGAATATGACGCTCAGATAGCAGGGCGAAATGAACACCTGTGACGCGACCGTTTCAAGCGATGCGTCTCCGGCATAATTCTTTTCGACAAGCGCCTTTACATTTGCTATGATGCTCGCGGTTTTCTGACGCTGTACTTCCGCTATATGCGATATGACCACCTCGGTGATGTTTTCCGTAAACTCGCGAAGCTCCTCGGGCGAGCCGCTCTTTTTTATAAGCGACCACGCGTCCGTGTTGTTAAACAGAATAGTCGGATTGCAGTCCATATCATAAAGCGCGTCCGAAATGGCGAGTATAAGCGAAAGACAGCGGCGCTGCTGATTATACAGGCTTGTGCCGGAGCGCTTCATGCTGTCAAACAGCTCCTTGAGGTTTTTGCGCGTTTGTTTTTCATCATTGTTTTTCAGTGATTTTATGTACATATCCATAAGCGAAGTCTGGTAGTTTGAAACCTGCGATCTCGGCTCAATGTCGTTTATGTAAATGATATTTTTGTCGCCAAGCCCTTTGCTGTAGCTGAGCGCCTGCAGCGCGGAATTATAGCTTGGTTCAAGCTCCTCGGCGGACTTTGCGATATTGCCTATACCGATGTTGTAGCTGCAATTGAATTGGCTGTCAATAAACTCGCTCATATTCTCGCAGAAGGTGAACATACCGCGTTCCGCGTCCTCCGCGTCACATTCAAAGAAGCATATGAAAACAAACTCCGAATTGCAGAAGAACGGAATTATATTCATATCCTCGGGCAGGTTTTCGATAACCTCCTCAAAGATAACGAAGTTAATGTTATCATCATTTCCGCTCGCATCGAACTTTACTATGGCGGTACACATGGTTTCGGGATCGGGCGCTATTTCAAAAAGCTCGTAGTCGATTATTCCGGAGCCGGCTCTATTAAAGAGATAGCTCAGAAGGAAATAACGGCTTTTCATAAGCATTTTGCGGAACTCGATCGCTTTTGCCTCACGCTGACGCTTTGTTCGTATATCAGCCGCCAGTTCGTCAATGATCTTATAAAGATCAAATTCGTCGATCGGCTTGAGAAGATAGCGGCACACTCCGTTATTGACGGCGCTCTTGGCGTATTCAAACTCGTTGTAGCCGGTGAGAAAGATCATACGGGCATCGGAGGAAATTTCGCTTATCCGCTCCGAAAGCCATATGCCGTCCTTTTTCGGCATACGGATATCGGATATGACAATATCGGGTGAAAGCTCCTTGAACAGCTCAAAGCCCTCCTCGCCGTTTTTCGCGGTTCCGACGACCTCGACGCCGCGCTCCGCCCAGTCGAGAGCGGCAAGCCCCTCTCTTATCAATTTTTCATCATCACAGATCAATAGCTTTATATTCATGGTTTTTCCGCCTTATCTTAATAAGCGCGGTTACGCCTCCTTTCTCGTTGGTTGTAAATGTAAGTCCGCAGGTTTCGTCAAAGTACAGCTTAATTCTGAGATTGACATTGCTTAGCCCGTATTTTTCAATAGGCTCGTTGTAGTCTATTTCCTTCGCGAGCGCGGTGTTAAGCTCATCGGTATCGGTACCGCAGCCGTTGTCCTCAACAGAGATATAAATATAGTCGCCCTCGGCGTATAGACGTATATTTATCATACCGCCTTCTTCAAACTCTTCAAAGCCGTGAAGAATACAGTTTTCAACAAGCGGCTGCACGCAAAGCTTTATGATCGTGCACTGCAAAAGCTCCTCGTCTATATCGAAGCTTATGTCAAATTTATCGTCATAACGTATCTTCTGTATGTCCGTGTAGCTCTTGATCTGCTTGAACTCATTCTCGATCGTGGTATATTCATTACCCTTGTTAAGCGAATGACGGAAGAATGTGCCGAGCGCGGATACCATTTTGCTTATGTCACGCGCATGATGCGCGCGCGCCATCCAGTTGATCGAATCGAGAGTGTTATACAGGAAATGCGGGTTTATCTGCGCCTGAAGCGCTTTCAGCTCAAATCGTTTTTGCTTCCGGTATAGCTCATACACATCGTTTATAAGCGAGTCTATCGTGTCAAGCATGGCGTTGTAGGTCGCGCAAAGCTTGCCCATCTCGTCATTGGTGAGCATTTCGTCGGGAACCCTCTTTCGCTCCGTTTCAAAATCCTTCATATATGAAATAAGCTTTGTAATAGGCGCGGTAAGCCATCCGGTCAACAGGAACATGAGCAGTATCGCGCCGATTATGGCGATTATTCCCGTAGTGATCACCGATACGCCCACAACTCTTATATCGGTGTTGATATCGTTATAGTTTGAAGCGCATACGAGAATTATCGGGCTTGATTTTATCCGCTGCTTGTTTATAATATGTTTTATGCCGTTAACTTTTATGATCTGAGGTTCCGCCGCGTCATTATACACAGCGTCAAAGAAGCTGCGCTCGTTCACGAAGCTGTTTATATAGCTGTCGTTCCATGTGTTTATTATATGGTTTTCATATACTATAAACAGTCGTCCGGTATGACCTAACGTTATTTTTGAAATATCGTTTGTGAAAAGAGAAAGGTTTACATCGGCGCGTATAACGCCGAGAATTTCATGCGTGCGCGTGTCGATAAACGCTCTTGCCACGCATAAAACGCCGTTTGAATCGGAGGTATCCATAATGCTCATGTAAATATCCCCGTTTTTTTCTATTGTGCGCTTGTACCATGACTCGTTTTCGACAAGTGAAGCCGAGGAAACGGCGGAGGTATATGATACGGGATAGGAGTCGTTCTTTGCGATATAAAGGCTGAGATTAGATACGGTCGCGCGCAGCGGGTCCGCCGCCTGCATTTCGTTTTCTATCGCCGCGATCTCTTCATAGGGCGATCTGGCGCCGGGAGTCGAAAGTATTCTTGAGATCGTCGAGTTTGCCTGAACGGTGCAGAGCACCTGTTCGATACTGTTAATGGAATTTGTCATGTTATCGACCGCAAGCATTGTGACCTGTGAGGTATTATATGATATTTCGCTTTCAAACCGTTTTGAAAAGTTTGAAAACATAGTCGATCCGAAAAGGATAATGCACAGGATAATTACCGCTATGTATGTGATAAGCAGCTTAGCGCGAAACGACATATTTTTCAGTGCTTCCATAAAGATCCCGCCGCTCCTTCCTCATTATATGGTTTCGGGCAAATGGTTTACCCAATAATTATTTTATCATATTTTCGTACTTTTGCAAGAGAAAAAACAGAGACTTTTTAAAATATAAAAAAATACGCACTTTTTAAAGTTTGTCACTATTTATATTTGACAAGAGGTAGTGTATAATGTTAATATACCGAATGGAGAGGAGGCATCACTGTGAAATATATAAAATATTTTGGCGTCGCGGCGGTAATGGCGGCGCTGTGCGCAGGCTGCTCGTCGCCGGTAGAAACGGTTTCTTCCCATGAGGTTTCCGTTATAAAGATAATAAAACCAAGCAATATACCGGAATTTTCCAGAATAGTAAACGACTTTAACGAAGTTAACAGCGATATACAGGTTAAATTTGTTGACGCGCCGTTTTCAACGGATAAAAGGCATCAGCTGTATGTTTCCGCGCTGAGCGGACGCGACGCGTCCGTTGATATATATTGGATAAACGACGAATGGATCGATGAGTTTGCGCGGGAGGGATATATAGTTTCGCTCGACGGCGCAATATCGGTAGACAATAACAAATATATTGTTGACGCTCGGGATATGTTTTCAAGCGGCGGGAGCCTGTACGCGCTGCCGGTAGGTCTGGATATGGATTTTATATTCTACCGTCGGGATCTGATGGATCGAGAGCCGAGCGACTGGGACGAGATAATGGCTCAGTGCCGCAGAACGGACAAGACTGTTCCGCTCGGGCTTTGTCTTGAAAATTCGGACGCGGAGGATATTTTCTATAATCTGTTCCAGATAACAAGATCCAAGAGCTGCTCATATGCCGACGCGTTAAGTCTTTATAAGGAAGTCATTTCGGATTATGAGTCGGTCAGCGATATGCCTGCCGATTATGTTTCCGCATTCAAGACAGGGAACGCATATATGATGATGGGCAAGGGTTCGCTTTGGAATAAGCTGAACAGCAGCACCTCGGCGATCAAAGGAAACGTCGAAGCGGCAATGCTCCCCGGCGACAGCCGAGGCGGGGCGGTAAGCCGTATTTGCGGGTACGGGCTTGCGGTCAACGCAAATTCAAAGAATATCGAAGCCGCATTGAGGTTTCTTGATTTTATGGATTCAAAAGAGCAGCAGCAGAGGCTTTCAAGAGACAGCTCCGTCATGCCCGTCATTGAGGCGCTGTATGACGACGATATGATCCTGGACGCCAATCCGTATATCAGAAATATAAGCGAAACGGTAAAAAATGCGCCAACGTATAAAAGTCTTAACATTAGCGGTAAAAGTTTTAAACAGGCTGAAGAGGCGCTTATAAAATACTTCGGAAACGAGGAAACGGCGGGCAGCGCGGGCAATGTGTTGGAAGCTCTGCTGCCGGAACAAGAAAGGAGATTTTAAAACAATGAAGAAAACAATTTCGGCATTATTGGCAGTGGCGATGCTCGGCGGAGCGGTTTCGGGCTGCGGCGGTAACAAGGTCGCAAAAAGCGGCGAGGATCCGAACACGGTACCCGAGGATACATATGAGATCAACTGGTATATGCAGGGTATGCCGCAAGAGGATGTGGCGTCCGTGGAAGCTGCCGTTAATGACTATCTCAAAGATAAGATCAATGCTACTCTTAAAATGCACAGGCTTGAATCGAGCCAGTACAGCAAGCAGCTTAACACAATGATCGCGGCTGGAGAATATTTCGATATCGCATGGACGACAAGCGGCGTTCTCGATTATACCTCAAACGCGAAAAACGGCGCATGGCTCGCGCTTGACGATTATATCGACACATATATACCCAAGACGATTGAACAGCTCGGCGAATACGCGGATAACGCGAGAGTTGACGGAAAGCTTTACGCGCTTCCGGTACTCAAGGAAATGGCGGATTCGAGGGGCTGGACATACCGTAAGGATATTGCGGAAAAGTATAATATCGACATGGACAGCATAAAGACGTTTGATGACCTTCTGCCGGTGCTTAAAAAGGTACAGGCGAATGAGCCGGATATGCAGTATCCCATCGACTGGGGCAGCGACAGGACCCCGGCGTCGCTTATGAAATATGAGGAGGTCGCGGGAACAGCGGTCATCTTCTATGATACGGACAAATATGACGGCAAGGTCGTAAATCTTACCGAAACACCCGAATATCTTGAGATGTGCAAGTGGGCAAACAAGCTTTATAACGAAGGGCTTGTGAAGAAGGATATTATGACGGCGACAGACTTTGAGCAGAGACTTAAGGACGGAAAGACTTTCTGCTATGTGGACTTCCTGAAGCCGGGCAAAGCGAAGGAGACTTCCGCCAACTATAACTTTGAGCTTGAGCAGTCAACGGTATCGGATATATGGCAGGATAACGGCGTGGGAACCGGTTCAATGCTTGCCGTTTCAAGAACGTCAAAGAACCCCGAGAGAGTGCTTAGGTTCCTTGAGCTTCTATATACGGACGCTACATTGAGCAATCTTATAAACTACGGTATTGAAGGAAAGCACTATACAAAGATCGATGATAACACGATCTCAATTCCGAGCGATACTCCGTACACGCTGCAGGGCTATCAGTGGATGCAGGGCAACGTGTTCCTGAATTACCTGACAGAGGGTGAGGATCCGGATAAGGTAGCAAAGCTTAAGGAGTTTAACGCCGAGGCAAAGAAGCCGATGGATTACGGATTCAAGTTCGATAAAACTCCGGTCGAGCTGGAAATCGCGGCTGTGAATACGGTTATGAGCGAATACAAAAAGCAGGTAAGTATGGGCGCAATGGATCCGGAGCCGATCATGAAGGAATATACAAATAAGCTCAAGGCGGCAGGTATAGATAAGATCGTAGCCGAAGCGCAGAAGCAGTATGACGAGTTTCTTAAAAACAAGTGATCGGAATAAGGTATGACAGCTTAATCGGTATATCGAACAAAAGGAGGATCAAAATGAAAAAAGCAGTTTCAATATTTATTGCCGCGGCAATGATCACGGCTATGGTACCGTCGGCGTTTGCGGCGTCATATACGGCGAATTTCGACGAGGGCAGTAACAGCAGATTTACCAAAGCCACAAGCTACGGCGGTAAGGGTAATGGAGTCACAGACAAAGACGACCCGAATTATTACAGAGATTCGGTATCCATAGCATGGGTAGACGAAGGCGGCGTTGACAATACATGGGGAATGGAGATAAGCTATTCGGCGGCAACATACTATGCCGGAGAATATTTCGGAAATCTTCCAAAGGCATGGGACGGCGCTACGACCGATCCGAATGTTAAATATCTCAATTTCGATTATAAGGGCAAGGGCAAGATAAATCTGTCCTTTGGTACCTATGAGATTATAAACTATTCGGCACAGAACGGAGTGAAATATACCTACAGGTTTGACGTTGACACAAACGGTGAATGGAAAAAAATAAGCATTCCGCTTTCGAGCTTCACGAGAAACAACAACGGCGTTGTTGAAACAGCGGCGGATCATCTCAGCGAAGTGACCATGATGACGTTTATGGCGGCTGAAAACGGCGGAGTTGACGATAAGGATCCTAATCTTCCGACCATGTCCGGAGATGAGCTTAGAGAAAAAGCCAGAACCGGAAGCATAGTCTTTGACAATATGGAGCTTTCCGACGTCGGGAACGATCTCCCGCCCTCGGAAATACCGACGCGGGTAATTGATTTTGACGATTACACGCTCACGTCGGTCGCCACCTTTGACGGCTTTAAAAATACTGCCGGTGACTACAAGGACTTTGTAACCGGAGATGTTACGGACGACGGTAAAGACGGCAAGGGCTACAAGGTCGCGTATCAATCCGCGTCGTATTTTGCCGGTGAGAAGTTTACAAAGGTACCCGATATGTGGGAAACCGACGCGGAATCGAAATTCCTTGAGCTTGACGTAAAGGGTCACGGCTCGGTCAATGTAAATCTCATGGCGGGCGGACTGGTGACGAACGGCGTGGTGCAGGGTACGCGCTACAGCCAAAAGATAACGGTCAACACGGATGATTGGAAAACGATAAGCATCCCGATATCAAACTTCGTTGCAAAGGAACAAGTCGTGCCGCTTAATGAGGTGCAAGGCATAAGCTTTACCGCGGGTGAAAACGGCGGTATCGATAACAATGCCCCCGAATCAAAGGCAATGAGCAAGGAAGATCTTGAAGCGAAGGCGAAGAAGGGCGAAGTTATAATAGACAATATCACGCTCGCTAAGGAAAGCTCGGTAACGGTATATGCCGCGGACTTTGAGAGCGCTGATTCAAGCTTCGGAACGAGCCGGACATATGACGGTCATAAATTGACCGCGGATTCGACCTACAAGGACTATGTAAAAGGCGCTGCCGTTTCGGGCGAAGGTCTTGGCGGCTCAACGGGCTATAAGGTGGATTACAGCGCCGCGTTTACTTATTCGGGCGAGGTCTTTGCGGCGATACCGCAGATATGGGAGCTTGGGATCGATTCCGCCCAATACCTTAATTTTGATTACAAAGGTAAGGGAATAGTAAAGCTTAGCTTCTCGACCGGAAACAAAAACGGCGTAGAGCTTACAGACGGCAAGAGATATACCGCGACGCTCAACCTCGATTCTCACGGCCAATGGGCAAAGTACAGCGTGCCGCTGAGCGAGTTTAAAAACGGTGATGAATCTGTAAATATTGCCGATATAGGCGCGGTGACATTCCAGGCGGGCGAGAGCCTGTTCTTCAACAAAGATTCGGAAGAAGCGCAAGCGAAAGGCGACGAGAAGCTTGCGGAGGAAGCGAAGAAGGGCAGTATCGTATTCGATAACATGGAAATTTCCGCCACAGAGGGCAGTTCCACTGTCTTTGCCGATGTGAAGGTGACGGCGGAGATCGACGGTAAGCAGACAGATAAGCTCGCGGACGGAGATATAACCGTAAAGGCGGCTATGTCGGGAATGAGCGACAATTCGAATATAACGCTTGCGGCGGCTATATATAACGCGGACGGGAGTCTTGACGATGTTAAGCTTGCTTCCGACACAATTAACGGCGATGGCGAGGTATCGCTCAAGATCAATGCGGCGGATACGTCAGGCAAGTCTATGAAGGTATTCGTATTCGATGATTTTGACAAACTTCATCCCATAACCAAGGTAACTTTATTCTAAAAATTATACCTCATTACAAAAAAGTTTACCGCCTTTTATATAAATACGGCATATGATAGAATAATTGCAGGGTGAGACAGAACTGTCACAACCCTGCAATTTTGACTTATAAAGGGGTGTCTGGCACTTGAAGAAGAATTTTATTAAAGATATAAAAAAGAACGGGCCTTTACTTTCAATGTGTATTCCGGGATTAATATTTTTTATATTATTTCATTATTTGCCGATGTTCGGAATTATGATAGCTTTTAAGCAGTACAGATATGACTTGGGAATATGGGCAAGCCCGTGGAACGGAATTAAGAACTTTGAGTTTATGTTCTCCAGTCCGGACGCGTGGATAATCACGCGAAACACAATAGCGTATAATCTCGTTTTCATATTCGGCGGACTTGTTTTAAACGTTGCAATGGCGATCGGTCTGTCGGAGCTGAGGAACAAGACATTCTCAAAGCTGGCGCAAACGATAGTGATTATGCCCCACTTCCTGTCATATGTAATTGTAAGCTTCCTTGCTCTCGCGTTTTTGCACGTTGAGAACGGTATTATAAACAGGGTGGTGCTTCCGATGCTCGGACAGCAGGGCGTGGACTGGTACACCAACCCCAAATACTGGCCGTGGATACTTATTGTAGTTAATTTCTGGAAAACGGTCGGTTACGGAAGCGTTGTCTATCTTGCGGGTATAGCGGGAATAGACACATCGCTTTACGAGGCGGCAAAGGTCGATGGCGCCAACCGCTGGCAGCAGATAAGATACATAACCATTCCGGCGCTTGTTCCGCTTATGATCATTCTCACGATCCTTAATGTGGGTAAGATATTCAATTCGGATTTCGGTTTGTTCTATCAGGTCCCGCTGAACTCCGGAGCGCTCTATCCCTCGACAAACGTTATCAGCACATATGTTTATAATATGCTTATGACGGCGGGTACGGGAAGCGTGGGAATGGCTTCGGCAGCCGCGTTCTACCAGTCTATTGTCGGATTTATACTTGTAATGACAACCAATCTGATTGTAAAGAAAATCAGTCCTGAAAACGCGTTGTTCTAAAGGAGGCAGGAAAATGAAAATAGGAAAACGTAAAATAAGCATCACCGATATTATGATTTATATCATATTCATTCTTCTTGCCATAGCGTGCATTTACCCTATGCTTGTGGTATTGGGAGTATCGTTTACGGACGAGTCGGCAATTTCGGAATACGGATTTAAGGTTATCCCCAAGGCGTTCAGCCTTGACGCGTATAAATATATAATCGCGTCAAAGGCAACGATTTTAAGGGCTTACGGCGTAACGATATTTGTTACCGTCGTAGGAACTATAATAAGCACCTTTGTCGTAGCGCTGTACGCGTACCCGCTTTCGAGGAAGGATTTTAAGTACAGAAGGATATTTACCTTTATAGCATTCTTTACCATGCTGTTCAGCGGCGGTACGGTTGCCGGATACATGGTGACGACAGGCGTGCTTCACCTTAAAAACAGTATATGGGTATTAATTCTTCCGTATGTAATGAACGCGTGGCATGTAATAGTAATGAGATCGTTCTATTCAATGTCCATTCCGACTGCGATTATAGAAGCGGCGCAGATTGACGGAGCAAATGAATATCAGATTTACTTTAAGATAGTGCTGCATCTTTCGCTTCCGGGACTTGCTACGATAGGACTGTTTGCAACGCTTACGTATTGGAATGACTGGTGGCTTCCGCTTCTCTATATAACAGAGCCGTCAAAATATAACCTCCAGTATCTCTTACAGAGCATGATTTCAAACATACAAAATCTGACCGAAAATTCGGCGCAGATGGGCGGCGCGAACCTTCTCGCGAACATTCCGAAGGAGGGCGCGAGAATGGCGCTTTGTATAATAGCGACCGCGCCGATACTGTTTGTATATCCGTTCTTCCAGAAATATTTCATTCAGGGGCTTACGGTAGGTTCGGTAAAGGAATGATCTCAATCGGAGGATTTGATTATGAAGATAAAAAGAATTATAGGCGTAATCCTTGCCGCGGCGGTTTCCGCATCGGTTATGCTTATGCCGATTGCGGCGAATGCTAAAATAAAGACAGCGGAAAAGACGGTGGTTCCGTCGGAGCTGCACGTGGAGGGGAGATACATATATAACGCGGAGGGCGAGAAGGTAAGGCTTGCCGGCGCAAATATCCCCGACCTCCAGTGGGCGACCGGCGGGGATAACGACCTTAACAGGCGTATAGGTATTCTCTGCGATCAGTGGAACGCGAACTGCGTCCGTCTCTGCGTACATTCAAAGTTCTGGTTCGGGCAGGAGTGGTATCAGAGCGGCAGCTATGTCGATTACCGCAAGGTGGTAGACAACGTAATAAAGCAGATTACCTCGCGCGGAAAGTATGTGATATTAAATCTTCATGAATTTTATGCTATAACAGAACAGCAGAAGGATTTCTGGAACGACGCGGCGGAGATATACGCCAATAATCCCGGCGTAATCTTCGGACTTCTTAACGAGCCGCACGATATAGATTGGAATATGTGGCGCAACGGCGGTTATCTTGAAACATCCGACGCCTACGGGAAGCATACGCAGCGCGTATACGGGCATCAGGAAATCCTTGATATGATCCGTAAAAAAGGCGCGAAAAATATAGTGATCGCCGGCGGCCTTGACTGGGCGTATTACTTTGACGGTCTGTGTGATGGCTATAACGGTATGGAGCACGGCTATAAGCTGGACGATCCGACAGGTAACGGCGTAATATACGACACGCATATTTATCCGATGAAGCCCGAATACAATCCGGTCGAAAAGGCCGTCGAGTGCCTTGTGGACGAAGCGCCTATTTTGGTGGGCGAGTATGGACACTGGGGTGAAAGACTTTTTGACTGGTACGATAACTATATCTGTGAATATCCGCATGTATGGATGAATGAAATTCATGATTTTATCGACCGTAACGAGCTGAACTATACGGCGTGGTCTTTCCATATAGGCGCAAATCCGAATATGTTTATGGATTATGAAACCTTTACTCCGTCAAACTATTCGGGAATATATATGAAATACAAGATGCTAAACGAACCGGAAACGCGCCCGCCGGAGGAGGAGAGAGCATATGTGGACCCGTCGCCGCTTTCGACATGGGAGCATATAATCGATTTCGATAAAGTGAGCGCTGATTTTAAGGTGTACGGCGATGAGGTGAGGACTGCCAAAACAAATAACGGACACGAAGGAAAGGGGCAGATTATCGCGTTTGACAGAAGCGAGGCGGAAAGCTGGGACAGCGCGGCAATCGCGGATTTTGGCAACGCGGATCTTGGCGGAGCCAAATGGATGGCTCTTAAGATAAAAGGCGACGGCGATATGAGAAATATCGGTATCGGTCTTGAGCTTGAGGACGGCAGAGTGTTCACAACGTATATGCATATGGATTTGCATGATAACTGGAAGGATTGGTTCTTTCCATTGTCCGTGTTTAAAAATGAGGAGGGCATACTCGACACGACACAGATAAAATCCGTACTTCTTACCTCGCTCGACGATGGCGCGGGAAGTTTCACAGTGGATGATATAAAAATAGGCGGACTGCCGTATGAGGAGGCAAAGCCGTTTACAGTGTCAGACAGCACCGAAAAGGAGGATATGACGTGGACGGCGTGGGAGGACGATGAAAATACTTTAACAGACTCTTTCACCGTGACCACAAGCTCCGGCGTTCGGCGGGCCAGCTCGTCAACTCCGGTTTTGATAAGCTATAATTGTCCGGCGGGCTCATACGGCGGTCAGGCGAGAGCGACAATACCGGAGTCATGGGATATAGGCAATGCCGACTACTTCACATTCTGGGCCAAAGGCGACGGAACAAAGCAGAGATTTATGCTCCGCTTTGAACAGTATAAGGGCACGAACAGCAAAGAGCAGCGTTCAAACTTCAAAAAGCGGGAGCTTGAGAGGTTTTGTATCGCGTTTGACGTTAACAGCACAGAATGGAAGCAGTATAAATTCAGAATAAGCGATCTCGGAATAAGCGATATGCTTCATCTTGATATGGTAAGATACATAAGTCTATTTAATCTTACTCTTGAATCGTCGGGACAGCTGTGGATTGATGATTTCGCGTTTACAAATATAGGCGACGAGCTCAAAGATCATTATAGCAGGCACCCCGAGCCGACGGCGTCCAAGCCTTTGGGCGAGCTTGTAACGAAGTATCCGGCAAACTCAGCGTACCAGGTTCCCAAGACCTTTGAGGTTGAGGCGGGCGTTGAGGAGCATATATCAATACACATTATGAATAAGACGGACCGCGAGCTGAACGGCGAGCTTAAGATTGAGGGATTGCCCGTTGACGGAGTCGCGAACGCTCTGTATAAGGTTTATCCCGGCTGGATTTCATATCCGCACTGGCCGTGGAGGAATTATTCATACAGTAATTTCGGGTTTACAATACCGGAGGATAAGAAGGGTGAATACACTGTCACTGTATCGGACGTATCGGGCAACGGTATCGAGCCGCAGACATATAAATTGATAGTTAAATAAGCGGAACAGAGGTGATAATGATGAAGAAAATCTGTTCGGTCATATGCGCTGCCGCAATAGCTTTAAGCAGTATGGGCAGCGTGGGTATCGCCGCGGAGGAGACGGGTTCGCAGATTAAATATAATTACAAGTTTTCGATGGAAAGCGATTCCGAGTTTAAAATGACATACGGATACAGCGGCGGAACGATGAATCCGAGGAAAAGCTATGTGCCGGGAAAGTACGGTAACGCTATGCAGCTGACATACCCGGGACATTATATAGACGACCCATCAAAGCGATATAACGGATTTGTTATTCAGTTCAAGGACGAAAATGTTGAGCTTGCAAACGAAAGCATTTCAATGCTTGACCTTATGCGCGACACGCAAAGTATTTCAATGTGGGTGCACACTCCCGTAACAGTCGATCACAGCGGCAAGGGCGCGGCGGCAAACCGTGTTGTTGAAATGAGTTTTTCCGCCACCGTCGAATGGGGAAACGTGGGTTTTAGCAAACAAATTAAGCTGCCGAATGAAGGCGAGTGGGAGTATATTACAATTCCGACGTCGGAGTTCAGATCATCTGAGTGGGGCGCGATGAGCAAGGCTATTCAATCAGACTCGTATACGGCTCTGACTCAGGTATCTGTCATATTCCCGTACGCGACATATTTCGGAACAAGCCCGACGGAGGACACGCTTCTAACACCATGGGAGGAGCCGTTCATCATTGACGAGGTGCTCTTTGACCGCTCAACGGACGAGGTGAAGGCTATAACGCCACCGTCAACGGGCGAGGAAGCGTACCTTGAAAACGCGAATATTTCAGGCGTGCTTGTAAAAGGAGTAAGGGTTGAGGGCTTTGACAAAAACGCCGCATCAAACAATATTCCCGTGCCCGCTTCATATACGGCCGAGGATATTAAAAAGAACGTAACGGTAGAGGTTGAGGCTCCGACTGTTCAGAAAACGAATAAGCAGCAGGAAATTGCCGGCGCGACATATGAGATAAACGCTCCGCAATCGGTTCCGGGCAAAGGAACGATAACGGTTATATCCGGCAACCGAAAAGTAAGAAAAAGCTACGATGTTAACTTTATCGCAAGTTCCGGCATACGACCGGATGTGAACAATATCACATCTGACGGCGGTAATATAAATGTACCCGTCACCAATGAGTCCGAAAGCGGAACGGCCGAGGCCTGCGCCATAGCGGCGGTAAAGGACGGCGACGGCGTGTGCACAGGCGTATATTTTGCCGGACAGAGGAGCATCCCCGCCGGAACTACGGAAGATTTCAGCTTTAACGTAAATGCCGGGAACGAAAGCGATGTGGATGTTTATATATTTGACAATGAAACCGACTGTAATCTGTTATGCGCGCCAATCAGAATCGGAAGCGGATTGACCGCGTACACGAAGCCTGCGGGCGCGATAACCGAATGTTCCGTTTCAATATCCGATACGGAGGATGCTATAAACGTAAAGGGAACCGTCACAGGAAAGGGAACCGTATTTGCGGTTCTTAAGAACGGAACCGGTTATATAGGCGCGTATACATTTGATACCGAAGCCGGCGCCTTTGACGGCACGATCGCCGCGGGCGGCAGGACTTACGGTAAAATAGATATTATTCTCTCCTGCGGCAGCACAGTGTCAAGAAGCCTGTATAACGCTTCGCCGTCTGAAGTTAACAGCTGCATAAGCGATTATAAGGCTCTTGGCAGTGATGCCGAAAAGGCGGGAGAATGGTTTGAAAGATATAAGGATATTGTTAACATAAACAACTATCTTTCAGAGTCGCTGTCAGCTGTGGAGATTGCCGACGCGGTGGCGGGAGCGGACAAAAATGTCTCGAACGTAAGCGGCGTGAGAAAGAGCGTGGGTGAGGAGCTTATCCTCAGACTTGTGAATAAAACAAATTCAGCCGACGCCATAAGGGAGATATATTCGGCATATAACGATATAGCGGGGTTTGACAACAGCACATATTATTTTAAAAAATACATTACCGATGACAGCGCTCTTGATAAAGTGCTTTCTGCCATCGCCGAGAATGATTACGGCAGTATAGGCGATATAAGGAACGCGTTTAATGAAAACAGCTTGCTTGTTTCCTTTGGAAGAGTAAACGGATACGGCGAGGTGGGCGAGCTTATATCGAGCAACAGAGATATACTTGCAAAGTATATAAGCTATGACGATCTCGGAGGGCTGGACGACACAGAGCTTACCGGCTACTATAAATATGTGGCGGAAAAGGGTGTAAGCAGCTTACAGTCGCTGGGGACGATGCTATATGATTATACTAAAACGCTTGGAGGCACGGGGAATAAAACAGGCGGAATAGGTTCGGTATCGGGCGGCGGCTCAAGCGGTGGCGGCGTTTCAATAGTTGCTCCGGTAACGGGCAACGCGGCGGAGAGGAATACGGAAGCTCCGACGAGGGCGCCGGAAAAGAACGCGTTTTCGGACGTGGACAGCAGTCATTGGGCGTACGACTCCATCAACGGCTTAAAGGAGCTTGGCGTCATAGACGGACGCGATGACGGCAGCTTTGGCGTGGACGACGCGGTAACACGAGAAGAATTTGTGAAAATGCTTCTCGGCGCGTTCGGAAAGGAACCCGAAAAAGCGGAGAGTATATTCCGCGACGTGGACGCGGACGCATGGTATGCGCCGTATGTAAATACCGCCGCGGCTATGGGGATAGTAAGCGGTATAGAGGACGATGTTTTTGGAGTAGGCGAGCAAATCACGAGACAGGACATGTCGATATTGATAGCGCGATACCTTGAAAAAGAGGGGTGTGATTTAAATTCATCGTCGGACAACGCGTTTATTGACGACGGTGATATTGCAGATTATGCTCGTGACGGAGTTTACGCGCTTAAAAATCTCGGATTTATAAGCGGTATGGATGATAACAGATTTATGCCTCTGGATAACGCCACAAGAGCGCAAACCGCCAAAGTTCTGTATTCGGTTTATTCATACATGAAAAACAGAACACTGACGGATATTGATATAACGGGCGATGACAGATATTCGGTTCTTTCGCGTAAGTTTATCGCGCTCGATATAATTGAATTTGTGCAGGGCGCAGACGATATTGTAACAAAGGGACAGTTTGCAGGATATGTAACCGGGTTTATAAACGCCAAAAATTACGGAAACAACGACGGCAGGATAATATTTGACGATGTAACGCCGGATAATAAATACTATAACGATATACGCTTTCTCTATGAAAACGGGTACATTGATAAAACCGGTTCGGAATACGGGGTAAACACTCCTATAACTCCGGGTGAAGCCGCCGTTATAATGTGCCGCGTTATGGGTTATGATTTCTATGCCGTTAATAACGGTGGGAGCTTAAGCGCGTATTATGACATAGCTTCAAGATATGATATAATACCAAATCTCAATAAGACCATAAACGATTCTATGAGTTTTATGGATGTGCTCGAAATTTTTGATTCGGCGGCAACGGCTTATATGATGATGAATGAGTCCACAAACTCGAATGTATCATATACCGAAACAAAAATAACGCCGTTATACTATTATCATAAGGTGCTTGTTCTTGACGATATAGTGAACGCGGCGGGAACGCGTACCGTTGACGGCAGCGCGGGATTGGGAAATAATGGCGTAAGAGTCGGAAATATGAGCTTTAACGCCGATATGCCTCAGGCTTTCCGCTATCTCGGGTACAGAGTTAACGCATATTTCACGGAGGATGATGAAACGCTTAAGTTTTTGGAGCCGAACAAAAATAATGAAATTTTCACCGTGGAAGAAAATTTAATTTCGGATTTTGACGGCAGCGTTCTTAAATATTACAAAGACGAAAATTCCAATGCCGAAAAGCGCGAAACGCTTCCGAAATCCATTAACCGGCTGTATAACTACAACTATGTTCTGGAATACGATTCAAGTGACGTAAAGAGCGCGGAAGAAGTGGTATTTATAGACAGTAACCATGACGGCACGTATGATACCGTTAATGTAATCAATGAGGCCATATACTGTATAAACCAGATTACGCCTTATGAAAACACTTTGTATGATTATTATAATCAGCAGCCGGTAAAATTGGAGGATATGAAGTCCGTTATGATTTTTGACGGGGACAACAAACTCACGGCGATGGGTAATATCGGAAGATATGATGTTTTGTCAATCATAGAGGATAAGCAGAAGGAGAATGTTATAATATACATATCGCGCGATGAAATAGACGGCACGGTGGAAACCACAAATCTCATGGACGACAAACCGTATGTGATTATAGACGGAGTGGAATACGAGCTTACCGAGATGCTTGCGAAACAGAATACAACGGCGGGATATTTTGCGGTAGGCAACGGCGTAAGCATTCTTCTTGACCGCCACGGCAGAGCCGCATACGTAGAGCTTGACGATGAGCTTTCAAAGAGCAGCTTTGCATACCTTATCCGCGCGGTATCAGAGGAGCCCGGCACAGACCCGTTTCTGAGGGTGTATACAACGGACGGCAATATAGAGGAGCTTAAATTTGCAAGCCGCGCTACAATTAACGGTAACAGGATGGGCGAGGAGGAGGATCTTGATGCGATTTTCAAATCGGCAAATACGGATCCCGATACAATACACCAGCTCATACGCTACAAGCTAAATGATAAAGGCGAGCTTCAAACAGTAAAAACCGCGCAGTATCTTGACAGTGCCGAGCTGTACACAACCGCAAGCGTGTTTACGCGCGCCGCGGATTTGACCGACAGCTATTACAATGCAACCTACCGGAACTTCCCAGGATACGCAAGACTTTCCGATGATACATTGGTAATGTATGTTCCGTCAAGCGAAGCGCTGATGAGAGAGGAGTCTTATTACGGCATAAGGCAGATTAAGGATATGAAATCGGACACGTTCGATAATGTCGAGATTTATAATATGTCAAAGGATATGGTTGCCGGTATAGCCGTTATCCGTTCCGACAGCGGCGGCGGAACACAGCTGACATACAGCTCACCCGTCGCGGCTGTTAAAAAAGTGGATCGGGTAAGCGTTGAAGGCGAGGATAGATATAAGCTTACACTGCTGTATAACGGAGCGGAAACAGAGTATGTCACAGCGGAAGGCGTCGAGATTTCAAGACAGTACAGGGGCGCCGACGGAAGTCCGGTGACGTCGGTCATTGATAAGGGAGATCTTATAAGATTTGCGGCGAACTCAAACGACGAGATAACCGATTATCATAAGGTGTTCGATTTTGACAATAAGGATGATGCGGCGGTTGTTGCCAGAGGCAATGAGTATCCGAACAAAAACACATACCTGGGTTCGGAAAAAACCATGATTGCGTTTAACGGTAACGCGTCAAATCCGGATGAGGACGTGATTTCGGGACGTATATGGCAGGGCAAAAATCCGTACTGGTTCACCGGAGTTCAGTACTCGACCGAATTCGGCATTGTGCAGTCCGTTTCGCAGACGTCAATGATGATTAGGATTTATCCCGGAACCGAAGGAAGCAACAGTACCGAATGTGACAGATATTTCAATCTCACAAACAAGCGTGTTTATATTCTGGAGGACAGTCGGGACGGAGTAAGGTTGGGCAGTCTGAACGATATAATCCCCGCCAATCTCGCGGGTGAAGATAACGCTTCGAGAGTAATAATTTCGCGGCATAATGATGTGCCGTCGGTACTGGCAATAGTAAACAGAAAGGAGTAACAGTTTGAATAAAATCGCCCATCTTGCACGCCCGCGCTCGCTCGCATATCGGCATATAGCCTCGCTCGCGTGGTCGCACAATCTGAACGATTTTCTTTCAAACTGCTGTTTTGTGAAAGGAGTAGTAGTCACAAATATGGATAAATTGAAAAAATTAACAGCGCTGCTGGTTTCTCTTTCTGTTATTATGACGTCGGCAGCGGGGGTGTTTGCCGCTGAGAATTTTGATGATGACGGTAACCGCGATGAGGAAACCGGACTCAGCGACGAGGAACAGGGAGTTATAATTGAAGATACTCATCCGCAGCATGAGCTTGATAATCCCGATGACGCCTATACCGAGGAACTTGAATATGACGAGTATATACAGGGCAGAAACGAATATAATGAGACGGTGAAAAAGCTTACGGGATTTGATATGTGGGTTCCGGTCACGGACAGCACATATCTTGACAATATAAAAGCGGGTGAATACTTCCTGTCCGTATGCAGATACGTTAACGCCGACAGCTTCTATGACGAGTCCGCGCCGGCGGAGGAAATGTGGAAGGCGGCCTATGAAACGCTTCGCGGCCTGGGATATGTTGACTTCGACATAGTTTATACAGGCGGCATAAGCTTTGACGCGGCGCTCAGAACTCTTGTCAACGCTCTCGGCTACAAACGTTTTGCGGATATGCGAGGCGGAACTGACGACGCGTATATACAGACAGCGAGCGAATGTAAAATAACAAGAAAATTCCCGAATGATAGGAATGCCGCGCTTACTATAGCGGACGCGGCAGCGCTCATAGAGGACTCGACGGATGCGTCGGCGTATATATATTATAATAATGACGATTATGAATATATAGATGTTTTGGAATACTATAAGGATATATATGAGATTACCGGTGTTGTCGAAGCGGTTTCGGATAATTCAATATCAAGCGGTGCTGTAATAGAGAACGGCATCAGGATAGGCGATTATCTGCTTGCGACCGATCGAAACGATTTATATGATTATCTCGCCTGCAAAGCGGAGGCATACTACCGTCAGGAGGAGTCCGGCGACAGAACGCTTGTGTATATAACGTATCACAGTTCCAATGAGATTATGAAAATCGAAGGTTATGATATAGACAGCTATGAAAACGACAGGATTTATTATTATCAGAATGGCAACGCGAAAAGGAAAGCTGTTTTATCGCCTAAGGCAAAAGAGGTGCTAAACGGTTTCCCGCCGAAGCCGGTCACAGCGGAGGATTTTGAAAACTGCGATTATATAAAGCTTGTGGATAATAATAATGACGGTCAGTATGATGTTGTGTTTATATATAAATATGACATAATGGTTGTAAAGCGGGTTTCCGAGTCAAACGATATGATTTACGGCTTGTATAATGATATTGAGAACGGTTCGTTAAAGGTTGATTTTGACAGCAATAACCTTGAAATGACGGATCGAATGGGAAATCCGGTTGAAGCATATTACATAACGGAGGACTCGGTTTTGTCGGTCGCCAAGGATATCGAAACCGGCCGGATGAAGATTATTGTAAGCAATCTTATGTACGAGGGAACGGTAAAGAGCACACGTTCCGGAGATACCTATTACGACGCGACCGTTAATTTCGAGGACAGGACATATACATATTCCACGAACTTCAAATATTATAAGGGCGGCAAGGCTATACGAAACAATAATAAATATACCGTATATCTTGATTATCGGGGAAGAATTGCAGGGTATGATCTCGTTAAAGAGGACGAGATACAATACGGATTTCTCATAAGAGCATGGCTTGATAATGATACAGACGAGGAGTCGGCTGTTGTGAAGCTGTTCCCGTACACCGGCGATATGGGCAATTTTACAATTAGGCGCAAAGCTAAAATTGACGGCGATGTATGCAACTCCGCATCCGCTATGATTGCCTGCCTCAGAGCCGCGGCAAACTATCAGGATGCAACGCTTAAAGCAATCGATTCATCGTATACGGGCATGGATTACTATAACGATAATATAGTTTATGTGCGCGTTCCCGTTATGTATAAGCAGAATGAGGACGGAGAAATTACATATATTGACACACCTTATCACGGCGAAAACGAAAATCCCGAAAAGAATGATGTTTTTCATGATAACACAATGACAATGTACTCTGATTTTTCAAAGCGCACAGACTCTGTAAGTCCGGGCGGAATGTATCTGAGGAATACACTCGCGTTTAATAACGACAACAGTAATAACGTTGCCATTAATTCAGACACCAAGGTTTTTGTTGTGCCGGTTTCAAATGATACATCCGATATTTCGGACGAGGATCAGTATATAAAGACAAATCTCGCGTACTTTGACGACTGGAAGTACTATCCCGAAACGGGCGCGCAGTACACAATAGCAAACCGCCTTGAAGCGTACAATGTCAATGAATCGAGAGCGGCCGGAGTAATTGTCTACTATACGAGCAATGCCGCGCCCGAAATTGATAAAAAGGTACCTCTTACGGTTGTTGATAAGGTGATTGACGCGGTTAACGATGAAGGCGATACAGTTAAGCGTCTAATCGGATGGCAGGGGAATGCCGAAATCCAGGTAGACCTTGCCGAAGACGTGTATTTCACCCGGTACTATAACGGCCCGGACGGTTCAAAGATAACCTCTGAGGTGAAGCATGGAGACATTATAAGATATGTTACGAATAACTCGGGAGAGCTTGTCGACTACGTAAAGGTGTTCTCATTAACCGACGAGGACGATCCCGATTATGTCAAGACCGGAAACGAATACGGTACAAAGGTTGACCCAT
Organism: uncultured Clostridia bacterium; assembly: GCA_947628515.1. Lineage (GTDB taxonomy): Bacteria > Bacillota > Clostridia > UBA1381 > UBA1381 > Ornithomonoglobus. The sequence goes on from CANRAG010000011.1 coordinate 22,710, forward strand.
CAGCCTTAAACAAAACGCTGCTCGCGGTTTCTGACGGAAAGTATTCCGAAAACGGACACAACACTCCGCATATATATAACGCTATAGGCAGCTATAATTACGGCGCGGCATACAGGCTTGTATATGGAACGGTTATGTATAAAAACGGCACAAATCTTGTTATCAAAACTAAGCTTGACACGGCGATGGGGCAGATAGATAAGATCGAAATCGCTGATTTTTCGGGTTATAATGTTTTGTGCATAGACGAGCGGGCAAAAAGGATTTACGTTCCCAACGAGGATGAGCTGATTGCCGAACAGGGAGCCGGAGACGCGGCTTCGAAGGTAATTCTGCATACAGAGGGTGGCAAACAAAGACAATTAATTATTGTAAAAAGGGCTCAATAAGCAGCCCTTTTTATCTACAAAATAAAGGTCAAAGGAGTAAGCTGATGATTATTGATAACGATATTGCATATGCGAGGGATGTGGTAAAAAAGAGTCTGGACTGTTTTTATGACTGCTTCCCAACAGAGCAGAGTGAAAATCTTGTGTTCGGGAAATTTGAAAATGTATCATGGACAACCGGATTTTATGAGGGTATCTTATGGCTGCTGTACGAGCTGACGGGTGATAAGGAGTTCTATAAATCGGCCAAACACCACAGCGGGCTGTTTCATAAAAGACTTCTGGACAGGGTAGAGCTGGAGCATCATGATATGGGTTTTTTGTTCAGTCTTTCAAGTGTGGCCGACTATAAAATAACAGGCGACAAACAGGCGCGGCTCGACGGCATAGAGGCTGCGGATTGGTTAATGGAACGCTACCAGCCGAAGGGCCGATTTATTCAGGCGTGGGGCGCTATGGACGATGCGGCAAGCTATAGATTTATTGTTGACTGTATGCTGAACATACCGCTTTTGTTCTGGGCAAGCGAAACGACGGGAGACAATAAATATTATGAAGCCGCGTATAACCACATGAAAACATCCATAGCGAACATTATTCGCGAGGACGCGTCGTCTTACCATACATTCTTTTTTGATCCGGTGACAAATAAACCGCTAAGAGGTGAAACACACCAGGGCTTTTCAGACGACAGCTGCTGGGCAAGGGGACAGGCGTGGGCGGTATACGGCCTTGCGCTTTGCTGCCGCTATACGCGGGATGAGGCAATTTTGCCTCTGTACACGAGAGTTACGCAGTATTTTATCGATCACCTTCCGTCGGATTTTGTTCCGTATTGGGATTTGATCTTCGGCGACGGAAGCGGCGAGCCGCGTGATACCTCAGCGGCGGCAATAGCGGTATGCGGAATACTGGAAATGAATAAATACCATGAAAATCAAGCGTTTACAGAGGCGGCGGAGAAGATGATGACAAGTCTTTCGGAGAAGTACACAACAAAGGATTTTCCCCAAAGCAACGGCATATTAAAGGACGGGATGTACAGCAGAAAACACGGACATAAGCCCGAATGTACATCATGGGGTGATTACTTCTATCTCGAAGCGCTTATGCGTATGAAAAATAAGGATTGGAATTTATATTGGTGAAAGGAGTTAATATATGAAATACGGTTATTTTGACGACACAAACAAGGAGTATGTAATCAACACGCCGAAAACACCGCTGCCGTGGATAAACTACCTCGGCACAAACGGGTTTTTCTCGCTTATTTCAAACACGTCCGGCGGGTATTGCTTTTACAGAGACGCAAAGCACAGACGGATTTTGAGATACCGCTATAACAATGTCCCGGCGGATAATGGGGGACGCTATTTCTACATAAACGATAACGGCGATTGCTGGACTCATTCATACATGCCGGTCAAGAAGGAGCTTGACAGCTATGAGTGCCGCCACGGCATGGGCTATACGAAGATACGCGGGGAGAGGAACGGAATAGAGGTAAGCCAGACGTCCTTTGTTCCCGTGGACGATAACTGCGAAATTCACAGAATAGTTCTTACCAACAAAAGCGGGGACACTAAAAACATAAAGCTGTTTTCATTTGTTGAATTTTGCCTGTGGAACGCGCAGGATGATATGCTTAATTATCAGCGCAACCTCAATACGGGCGAGGTTGAGATAAAGGGCAGCGTAATCTATCATAAAACGGAATACCGCGAGAGAAGAAATCACTACGCGTTCTATTCGGTAAATACGGAAATAAACGGTTTTGACACCGACCGCGACGCGTTTTTGGGCGCTTTTAACGGTTTTGACGCGCCTCAATGCGTAATAAGCGGGAAAAACAAAAATTCCGTAGCCTCCGGCTGGTATCCGATCGCGTCGCATGGAATTAATGTTGAGCTAAATGCCGGCGAAAGCAAAGAATATATATTTGTTCTCGGATATATAGAAAATGACAGGGACAATAAATTTGAAGCCCCCGATGTGATCAACAAAACGAAGGCGGAGGAAATGATCGCGCGCTATAACAGACCGGAGAAGTGTGACGCGGAATTTGCAAAGCTTGGCGCATATTGGGACGAACTCCTTTCGGTATTTACGGTCAAGTCCGGTGATGAGAAGCTCGATAGAATGGTTAACATCTGGAACCCGTATCAGTGCATGGTTACTTTCAATATGTCAAGAAGCGCGTCATATTATGAGAGCGGCATAGGCAGAGGCATGGGGTTCCGCGACTCAAATCAGGATTTGCTCGGATTCGTTCATCAGATACCCGAGCGCGCGAGAGAAAGAATTATAGATATAGCCTCAACTCAGTTTGAGGACGGCAGCGCGTATCATCAGTATCAGCCGCTCACAAAGCAGGGCAATAACGAAATCGGCGGCGGATTCAATGATGACCCGCTTTGGCTGATTTTGGGAACAATAGCATATATAAAGGAAACGGGCGATATGTCGATCCTTGATGAACAGGTTCCGTTTGATTGTGATCCGAATAACACAGCGACGCTTTTAGAGCACTTAAACCGCTCGTTTGACCATGTTGTGAAAAATCTCGGACCGCATAAGCTCCCGCTTATCGGACGCGCCGACTGGAATGACTGCTTAAATCTCAACTGTTTTTCGGAAACACCCGACGAGTCCTTCCAAACCTACGGCGACCCCGACGGACGGGTTGCGGAATCCGTGCTTATCGCGGGAATGTTCGTATATATCGGCAAAGAATTTGCAAGACTTTACGATGCGCTCGGAAACAGGCAAATGACGGAGTATGTTTCGGGTGAAGTGAAAAAGATGACCGAGGCTGTTTTAAAGGACGGATATGACGGTGAATGGTTCATAAGGGCGTATGACGCGCAGGGGAACAAGATCGGTTCGGCAGAGTGCGATGAAGGAAAGATCTTCATTGAGTCCAACGGTTTCTGCGTAATGGCGGGAATAGGCAAGGAGGACGGCAAAGCGCGGAAGGCGCTTGAGAGCGTTAAGAAGTATCTTGAGTGCGAATACGGTATAGTCCTTAACTATCCGCCATATTCAACTTATCATCTTGAGCTTGGCGAGATCTCATCATACCCGCCGGGCTATAAAGAGAATGCCGGTATATTCTGCCACAACAATCCGTGGATAATTATAGGCGAAGCGGTCATGGGCAACGGCGAGAGAGCGTTTGACTTGTACAAAAAGATCGCTCCGTCATATCTTGAGGATATAAGCGACATTCACAGAACGGAGCCGTATGTGTACTCTCAGATGATCGCCGGACGCGACGCGGTAAGAGCGGGGGAGGCAAAGAATTCATGGCTTACGGGGACTGCCGCGTGGAATTATTACGCCGTATCACAGTACCTGCTCGGAATAAAACCTGATTTTGACGGCCTCGTGATAGAGCCATGTATTTCAAAGGAAATAGGGAGCTTTAACATAACGAGAAAATTCAGAGGCACAGTGTATAATATCGCCGTTAAGAACAAGGATGAGGGGAAAATCAAAATAACTGCCGATAACGGAACGGTCATAGGACATACCGTTTCATCGGACGCAGGGGTATGCAATGTAGAGGTGACGCTGTAATGAATATAAATATTCCCGATTTAGGAATTATAGACGACAGCTCCGGTTTTAAGGAGCTGTCCGCCACAACCGACGGGCGATTTGTTTCGGGGGAAGGCGGAGTCGAAGCTGTTGCTACGACAGGCGATGGTAAGGTTGAGTTTGTCGCGTTCGGAAATCATACGCTTGCGTTTGTAAATTCGGCTTTGGGCTACGGGGCATACTATCCGCTGTACCCGGTAAAGCGTGACCGGAAAATAAAGGCTGTTCTTATGGATCTTGACGGAACATCTGTAAAGAGCGAGGAGTTCTGGATATGGATAATCGAAAAAACCACCGCGAGTATGCTTAATGATGCGAACTTCAGGCTTGAGCAAAGCGATATGCCTTTTGTATCGGGACACAGCGTTTCGGAACATTTACGGTATTGTATTGATAAATACTGTCCCGGTGCAGATTTGGCAAGAGCGCGTGATTTCTATTTCATGCATGTAAATCATGAAATGAAGGAAATCATGGAGGGCAGAGGCAGAAAAAACGCGTTTGTTCCGCAGAAAGGTATCAAAGAATTTCTGTACGGTTTAAAGGAAATGGGTATAAAAATCGGACTTGTCACATCGGGGCTTTACGAAAAGGCAATGCCGGAAATAATTTCGGCGTTCAGAACCCTCGGCATGGGTGAGCCTACAGATTTTTATGACGCTATAATATCTGCCGGATACCCGCTGCGCAAGGGCAGCGTGGGAACGCTTGGCGAGCTTTCACCAAAACCGCATCCGTGGCTTTATGCCGAAACGGCGGCTGTCGGGCTTGGCGTAGGTTTTGCCGAGCGCGGCAGCGTTATCGCGATCGAGGACAGCGGCGCGGGCGTGTGCTCCGCGCGGATTGCGGGCTACACAACGGTGGGTCTGGCAGGCGGGAATATTTGTGAGAGCGGAACAATGCCTATGTGCAGCCGCTATTGCAATACACTGGCGGAAATTTTAGAATACATTAAATCAGGCGGCGCGGACGGAGAGTAGGAGTAAGGATAAGGAGGAAACACGGTATGTACAAAAAGAACGCGAAGTGTCATTTTATATCAAACACCCATTGGGACAGAGAATGGAAATTCAGCGCGCAGCGCACAAGACATATGCTTGTTTCGGCGATCGATATGCTTCTTGATATATTTGAAAAGGAGCCGGATTATAAGCACTTTCATTTGGACTCACAGACGCTTCCGATACAGGATTATCTCGAAATAAGACCGGAAAAGAAGGAACTGCTTAAAAAATATATTGGCGAGGGACGGCTTGCGGTGGGACCGTGGTTTTGTCTGCCGGACGAATTTTGTGTCGGCGGGGAATCACTGGTCAGAAATCTGCTTTTGGGACATAAAATCGCAAACGAATTCGGAAAAGTCTCAAAGACAGGCTATTCGCCGTTCGGTTGGGGACAGATCTCTCAGATGCCGCAGCTGTATCATGGCTTCGGCATAGATTTCGCGTCGTTCTACAGAGGGCTTAACACGTATATGGCGCCCAAATCCGAGTTTTATTGGGAGGGCGCGGACGGCACGGTAATTCACGCTTCAAGGCTCGGACAAAGGCCGAGATATAATATGTGGTACATAATGCAGCGTCCCGTGTTCTACGGAAAGCGTGACGGCGATAATCGACGCGTCCTATGGGGTGCGGGCGACGGGATTTTCAGGTTCGCCGATCCCTCGCGGTGCGAATATGAATATCAGTATTCACACAGAAAATATGAATACCATGACGAGTATATAGAGGAAAAGACAACTCAGGCGCTTAGTGAACAGGATGATGAGTGGACAACGCAGCATCGTTTCTGGTCAAACGGACATGATTCGTCTATTCCCGATATGCGTGAGGCGAGGCTCATAAAGGATGCGAACGCGGTATATGACAATGTAGATGTATTTCACAGCAGCGTTTATGACTTTGAGCAGAGCGTCATTAAGGACTTTGACGAGAACTCACCGCGCCTTAAGGGAGAAATGCGCTATCCGTTTACAAAAGGGAGCGTAAGCGCTATATTCGGTTGGATACTTTCCGCAAGAACAGCGGTGAAGCAGGATAACTTTGATACGGAAAGGCTTTTGACATATTACGCCGAGCCAATGGCTGTTTTTGCATCGCTTCTGGGCGCGGTATATCCTCAGGCGTTTATTGATAAATCGTATAACTACATGCTCCAGAACCACGGGCATGATTCTATCGGCGCATGCGGCAGAGATGTTGTGTATAAGGATGTAAACTATCGTTTCAGACAGTCGCGTGAGATTGCGACCTGTGTTCTGGAACGGGCACTTATGGACATATCCGGCGATATAGACTTTAACGGATGGGATAAAAACGATATGGCGCTTGTGCTGTTTAATCCCGCTCCGTTCAGACGAAACATGACGGTTCCTTGCGAGATAGAGATCCCGCTCGAATGGGAATGTGACAGCTTTGAGATCGTTGACGCGGAAGGAAACATATGTCCGTATCAAAGTATATCGTCAATAAACCCAATGTACCAGATTGTTCAGGATTTGGCGGATGCGGTTGACGTGCTGCCTGTTTCAAGACACACGATAAGGATACTGGTTAAGAATATTCCTCCGATGGGATATAAGACATTAAAGGTTATTCCCAAGTACAAAACCCGAGCGGCGACTCCGGTAAATATGCTCCGAGGCGCTCAGACAATGGAGAATGAATACCTTTTCGTTAAAATAAATCCGAACGGCACATTGAACGTGACCGAAAAAGAAACGGGCAGAGTGTATGAAAATATCGGCTATTTTAAGGACAGAGGCGAAAACGGCAGCCCGTGGGAGCATAAGGAGCCTGAAACGGACGAGATATATACAACCCTTAATGAAAGAGCGGTAATAAGTCTTGTATATAGCGGTGAGCTTGAAACAAAGTACAGAATTGTTCTGGACTGGGCGATACCGGAGGACTTAACGGACGGCGGCAGGAAAAGAAGCCCGCGCCTTGCTCCGTACAGAATAGAAACGCTTGTAACGCTTAGGAAGGGCGCTAAGTGGGTAGAGTTTGAGACAAATATAGATAACACGGTTCCGAACCACTATCTCCAGGCGGCGTTCCCGACAAATGTTGACGCCGAGTTCGTTTATGCCGAGGGGCAGTTCGATGTTGTAAGGCGGCCTATAGCGAAGCCGGACTATTCGTTATACGATGAAATCCCGATGACGGAGCATCCTATGAATTCGTTTGTTGATATATGTAACAACAGTGAAGGCGCAGCGCTTTTGAATACGGGTCTAAAAGCGTATGAGGCCGATGACGATTATGAGCATACGCTCTATCTTTCACTCCTGCGCTGCTTCGAGCTTCGCATATATGTAACTCCGGAGGAACAGAATTACTCCAGAATTGAGAATGGTTCGCAGTCATTCGGAAAGCATACATTCCGTTACGCGTTCATGCCGCACAAGGGGAATTGGGAACAGGCGGATATATGGAAAGCGTCGCAGGACTTCAATATGGAAATTTTGATAGGGCAGACAGCTCCGACGGAACACGGGAAAAACCCGCTCCAAAAATCATTTATAGAGCTTGAGCAAGAAAATCTCCACATAAGCGCCGTAAAGCGCAGCGAGGACGGAGAAGGCTGGGTTGTACGGCTGTTCAATCCGTCAACGACCGCAATCAAAAACAAGCTGCGGTTTAACGGCGGTATGGCGGAGATCGCTTCAAAGCAGTCGCCGATAGAGCGGCAGATGAAGTCATTCGAGCTTCCTACGGCTTCAGATAAGCCGTGGACAAAGGTTACCAAGGTCACGCTCGAAGAACTTCCGGAAACGGAAATAGCGATCGACCGGAACGGATGGAGCGGTATTGAGATCGCGCCAAAGCAAATATATACAATAAAGTATAATTAATCAGGGGTTAAAAAAAGTTTACCTCATTTACTTTTCATCCCGCTGCGCGGTATAATCACAATATGGAAATATATTTTGCTGAAACTAATACACGAGGAGGTAACGCTTGTGAAAAAGTTCGTAAAGAAAAGCCTTGGCATGGTTCTTTCGATCATTATGGCATTGCAGTTGGTAATGGCGGATATTCCCGCGCTTACGGTCAGCGCGGCGACAACAGATCAAAGCCGGAACCAATCGCGGGAGCTGAAGGTCAAGGGTAATAAGATTGTATTGGCGGATGACGAGAGTGTCGAGGTGGTTTTGCGTGGTGTTAACCTCGAAAGCTCGTATGATCATCCAACAATGATGGATGTTGACAACGTTTTCGGCAATAAAAAGAAGCCGGGACAGCTTGATTATATCATGAATACTCTCGGCGGCAATTTGATACGCATTACCGTCAGTGTTCCCGCATGGCTCGGAAAATGGTCAAATGGCGGCAATACATGGAACGACCCGAACGGCGAAGCATATCGTAATAAAATAGATCAAGTCATAAATGAAATATCCAGAGCAGGTAAATATGCCGTTTTGGATATGCACGCTTATCATCGGTTTGACAACCCGGATTATCTGACATTCTGGGATACGGCGGCGGAGCGGTATAAGAATAACCCGACGGTTCTTTTTGGAATATTAAACGAACCCACCTGTGACTGGGACGAATGGCTGAAAGGTGATTCCACTCCCGCTGCCGACGGTCCCAACGGACAGAAAAGCGTCGGACATCAGTATATGGTGGAAAGAATAAGAGATACAGGCGCAAGAAATATTATCATTGCCGGAGGTCCGAGTTACTCGGGTACTCTTGCAAAGATAGGAACCGATGAAGGCTATGATCTGATTGACCAAGGATCAAATGGTGATAAGTCAAAGACCGGCAACGGAATAATGTATGATTATCACAGGTATATGTCGCACGGGTCAACCTCTACATGGACAGCGGGCGCATCCGCCGCGCGTAAGAAATATCCGATTCTTATGGGCGAGTTCGGCTGGCAGGACGGCCTTTTAAACAATCACCCGAAAGAGGGCTCGGAAACATGGCATACAAACTGGTTTCCCGCTATCTTCAACTGGATGAACGACTACGAGACTTACGGCAATTACTGCAACTGGACGGCATTTGCATTCCATCCCACATCGGGACCGCCCATGCTTGTAAGAAAAGATGACTGGTATCTGGATTTTGAGTTGAATGATGTGTTTGGCAAATACATAAAAGAAGAGCTTGACAGACTGCAAAGCAGTTCAAGTCTTACAAGCTTTAAAATCCCGACGGTTTCATCGACAGAGGCAACGTCCGATGTAAGAAACGCGACGGACGGAGATTCCAACACCGCGTGGATAAGCGGTAACGAGGCGGGAGAAAAGACGCTTGAGTTTGATTTGGGAACGCCAAGCAAAATCAAGCGCTGGTACGTGCATCATGCTCCGCTTACCGATGAAGCTAAGATCACGTCGGACTTTAAGCTGCAATATAAAGCGGAAAATGATAATGAATGGCATGACGCGGACAGCGTAACGGGTAACACATATGCGGTCACGGACCGGTTCGTTAATATCGAGGAGGCGCGCTATGTTCGGCTTGTGATTACAAAGCCGGATCAGGATAATGGAAATACCGCGACAATTTATGAATTTAACGTGATGGGCGAAAACGAGCCGGAGGAAATCACGCCGATAGATCCGCCGGAATCCGCCGCGTCCGGACTACTCGTATCCACGGGACGTAAGTTTGACGCGGACAACGAGAGTGTTGATGGAGCAAATATAAGCAATTTCGGCGGCGTTTGGTACAGAGACGCGAGTAAGACAATCGCGCCGGAAATTGTGGATGTTACCGGAGGCGGCAGGGCGCTGCACATAAAAGGCGGCAGCTATCAGCTTGGCATTACCAACGGTAAGATGGTTCTGGGAGATTTCAGGAATATAGAGGGCTTTAATTTCAGAATAAAAAGCACAACGGACATAAATCTCCAGATGAGCGCGAGATTCGGCCCGGATAACAATACAAATTATACGAAATATACAATAAACGCTAAAAGGGTAACGATTCCGTCCACAGGCGGAGAATGGAAGGACGTTTGGGTGCCGTTTGATGATTTTGTGCCGGAAGGTGATGGAAGAGAAAGCGACTTCTGGCGGAGCGCGGACGCGGCTACTATGTACCGAACGCCGAAGGAGCTGCCGTGGCCGCCGGACGACTATCCCGCCGATACGACGCAAAAAATACCGGGCGCGTATTGGCCGGTGTTGATTGCGAATATGAGCGTTGCCGGAAACCAGGATGCGTATATATCCGAGGTTGAATCCTTTACAAAAGCCAAGGGCAGCGTTGCTTATGACTCCGTAAGCTTCAGCAATGCGGGTTTTAACAGCAACGATGGATTAAAAAGCGGAACCACCGTTATTTCGGCAAAAATCAGAAATAATACCGACAACGCAATCAGCGGAGCCGTTCTTGCGGCAAATTTATACAAGCGCGGCAGCGTGAAGGTCGTTAATTCCGACGTGCAGCTGATTGATATTGCGAAAGACTCCGTTACGCAGGAGCGGCTTCTCAGTCTTACCGTTCCGGAGGGAGCGGATCCGGCGGATTATTATATTAAGCTTTATTTGTTGAGCGACAGACTGTTTGCGAAACCGTTGACAGACACGCTTGTGTTTGATTCCAACGGCGCTGAAAGCAGCGGCGCGGTCGGAGCTGCCGCGGCATCGACGCTTACAGTTGCTCCCGTTAATCAGGTTGACAGAGGCGGCGAAGCGTCAGTCACGGTTAAGAGTACGGTGAGCGAGCCTATAGGTTTGCTGGTATACAGAGAAAAAGCGCATCCCGATTTGACTCAGGATTTACTGCATATTGACCAAATGACGGCGGAAAGCGCGGACTTTAAATTTACCGTGCCGACAAACGCGCTGTCTATGAACTATAAGGTTGCCGCCGGCAGCGTTGGCAGCGATATGGGCGCGTCAGGCAGTATGCTTGTGACGGAGAATGTAATCGGAGACACATATGAGGTTGATTTAAGCGTGACCGACACATATACATTCCCGTCCAGAGAGAAGGGCTATACCGACGCCGATATTGAACCGCTCAGCGTTACGGTTACCAATGCCGGAACGGGGGACGCGGGCGCGCTTACCATAAGAAAAAGCGGCCCTGACGCGGATAAATTCATTTTATCCAAAGGCGTGCTGAATGTGGCGGACGGTCGGGCGGATGTATTTACAGTCAGACCTGTAGCGGGCTTGGAGCGCCCGGCGTCATATTCTGCGACTATAACGGTTTCCGGCGGGGAAATAACGCCGAAAAGCTTTGATGTAAAATTCGGTGTTACCGGTGATTATACTATTTTTGTGACTGATGTAAAAGGTAACGGCAACACATGGGGCAACGGCACAAAGTTTAACTCCGCCCCGAACGGGGACGCGGGAGACGCGGAAGAAAAATTCGGCAAGGACGGGGAATATTGGTTCAGTCTGACAGGTCAGTCGGCAAGCTATCCGCAGTATAAAATCGGACTGCCCGCGGACGACTACACCGGACTTACCAAGGTCAGCTTCTGGGTAAAGGCGACCGGCGACATGGTCGGCACATCATATAAGTTCGGACTTCGCTCCGACAGTGATGCCGAGCTTGCAAGCTTCGCTCTTCCGTCTATGACCGGGGAATATGAATACTGCGAATATGACGTAACAGATTTAACCGGACAGGATTTTGCCAATCTTAGCGAGCTAAGAACGAACTTCGGCAACGAGGCAAAAACGGGAAGCTTCTATATATCGCAGCTTAAATTCTATTTCGTGCGCGAGGGGTACGGAATAACATACACGCTGAACGGTGAGCCGGCCGATTTTCATCAGTTTACGGGAGCCGACGTCGGATACGGGGATCAGGCGGCGAACGCGCTTACTGTAGACTTGGCGAGTACCGGCGTGGACATTCCGGCGAACGGTGTTGATATAGAAGTAAAGGGTAGCAACGGCACGCCCGATGACGCGTTTACGCCGTCTGTATCTTCACTGAAGCTCGACGCTTCGACAAGAACCGGACAATTTACCATCAAACCGAGAACCGGACTTGGCGCGGGCGACTACAGCGCGACTGTGAATATCAAGGCTGATAATGAAATTTTAGCATGTTTCGATGTATTGTTCATGGTTATCGACTTTAAGCCGAGGTTTGTGCATATTGACAATAGCTCCAAGGCTAACGGAATTGCTCCGGGCGGCCTCTGGTACGACCCGAATGTCGATGACTACCCCGGCGAAAACAGCGAGGGTGATATTACAACGAGCATGGCGCAGGGTGACGGAATAGTCTTGAGCGGAGGAAGTATTTCTAATAAAACGCTCAAGTTTGATATCGCATCTTTCGGCGGCGGCGCGTCAAAGCTTGATTATGAAAATCCGACCAAGCAAAGAGGCCGCGCTCAGAAGCAGCTTCCCAAGCTGGATTATTCGGGTCTTGCGGACTCGGAAGGCACGGTATATGTCAGCATCATAGCAAAAAATGCGGGCGATACGAAGGTTGCGGTTGATTTAAATCTTGTCAGCGCTGTTTCAAAGAAGGTTACGACAATCGTTCCTTTGGGCACGTTGGGAATTGACGAGGGAGACACGGACTGGAAACAAATCAATTATACCGCAAAGGTTGCGGATCAGATGAAGACCGATGATATAGGATACCTGGGTATCAACACCGGAACAAACAGCAAAGGCTCTGTTCTTATCTCGGATCTCATTATTTCCAACTGCCCGATCGAGAATATTGATCTGTCGGTTGTAAACGGCCAGGCGGAAGCTCCGCCCAATATCAACATAACCGGACTTGTCAACGGAACGCTCACGATTCCGACGGTGACGGAAGGCTATGAGACAGCGCCCGAAGGAAAGGTAACAGTGACTAACAGCGGTAACGGAGACGCCCAAGATATGACTGTTGCGGTATCTGACGCCGATAACTTTACAGTCACTCCGGAGATATTGAGTATTACCGGTTCAGCGCGGGAAGAAATTGTCATTGCTCCGAAAACCGGACTGAAAGCAGGGAACTATAGTGCAAACGTAACGATAAGCGGCGGAAATCTGCCGGAAAGCAACGGCAAAGAGTTTACTGTAAGCTTTACGGTGGAAGATAATACGGAACCTTCTCACGGAGCGACATTAAAAGAAGTCGTATTTAACGGTGAAACATCGAGTGACGGCTCTGTCATAAACGGAACCATGAGCGACGCTGCCAACACCGTTGAAGTATTGCTCGAAACCGAAGACGCGGAACTCAATGCGGTAATGATCGCAGCTTATTATGAGGACGGTAAGCTTGTAGGCTGTCAGCTTACACCCGAAACGCAAGTTGACGGCGAAAACCGTTTGAAGATAGAGGACTTTGCGGCTCCGGCGGGCGCGGACGAGTTTAAGGCGTTTATCTGGGAGTCCGCACGGACCATGACGCCGCTCGTTGATACCGTTGTTACAGCGCGGATAAAATAGATTTTATTTTGAAATTCAACAGGGGGGGGTAATCTTTAAGTTTACCCCCCATTTACTTGTAGGAATTTGATAAAAGTATTAGCAATAGAAAATCTTGTTTCACAGGATACGACACGGTATCCGTATCAGATAGCGGCTTGTGACAATACAGAAATAAGGTAGTTAATCACGAGATCGAAATTGTTAAATGTGTTATAAAAGGAGAACTGCATTATGGGATTTCCAAAGGATTTCAAATGGGGCGCGGCCAGCGCGGCATATCAGATTGAAGGTGCGTATAATGAGGACGGAAAGGGATTAAATATATGGGATGTATATTCAAAAAAGGCGGGTGTTGTCGCACATGGCGAGACGGGCGACATTGCCTGCGACCACTATCGCAGATTTCTTGATGATATAACTTTAATGAAAAGAATAGGAATAAAATACTACCGTTTTTCAATAAACTGGACAAGACTTATTCCCGATGGCGTTGGAGAGATAAATGAAAAGGGCGTTGAATTTTACAACAATTTGATTGACGCGCTGATTGAAAACGGAATTGAGCCGATGATTACGCTGTTTCATTGGGACTATCCCTATGAGCTGCACTGTAAGGGCGGATGGCTCAATCGCGACTCATCGGATTGGTTCGCGTACTATGCGAAAACTGCGGCGGGTCTGTTTTCGGACAGAGTTAAATACTGGATGACAATTAACGAGCCGCAGACCTTTGTAGGTTCGGGGTATAAATACGGTAATTTCGCGCCATGCATACAGGCTCCGAATTCGGAGCTTGTGCGCATAGCACACAATGTGATGTTATCACACGGGAAAGCTGTGCGAACAATACGGGAAAATGCGAAAGGTGAGACGGTAATAGGCTTCGCGGTAACAGGCGCATGCGTAATGCCTGAAAATGAAACAGCAGAAGGAATAGAGTTTGCCAGGAATGCAAGCTTTGATTTTAACGAGGAAAGTTTTATATATTCCAACAGTTACTGGGGTGACCCGATTGTGCTCGGCAGGTATCCTGACAAGGCGTATGATCTGTTTGGTGACGATTTGCGGCGACTTATAAAGGATGGAGACATGGAGATAATTTCAACTCCGGTTGATTTCTATGGCGCAAACATATATAATGACACCGGTTGTGGAATGTGCGGTGAATATCCGTCAAATGAGCGTATCGGAATGCCGCGAACAATGATGGGCTGGCCCGTAACGGATGACTCGCTTTACTGGTCGGTCAGATTTTTTAACGAGCGGTATGACCTGCCGGCGCTTATAACGGAGAACGGAATGGCGAATACCGAGTGGATAGGACTTGACGGGCGAGTTCATGATGATATGAGAATTGATTATGTCGCACGATATTTGAGAGGTCTTAAAAAGGCGTGCGAAAGCGGGATCGGGATTATGGGATATATGTACTGGTCGATTATGGACAATTTCGAGTGGTCAAGCGGCTATGACATGCGGTTTGGGTTGATATATGTGGATTATCTTACGCAGGAGCGCACAATTAAGGACTCAGGTTATTGGTATACAAAGGTTATAGAGTCAAACGGAGAAAATATTTGATGGAGCGGCAAAAGCAGCGGCGACGGACTGTTGGCTTGCAGACGGAGTACACCCAACCGCCACAGGACATGAGCTTATCGCGCACGAATGAATAAAAGCGTTCAGCGAACTGTAATCCGGAATGAAAACGTATAACGGATAAAACATAATTAAATCAATGTAAAAAAAGTTTACCGTATTGAAAAACAAGATTATTATGATATAATTACAATTAAAGAAAAAGGACTGTTCATTAGTATTTGATAAAAATCCCTCCTCTGACTCTCTCCCTGAAGCTATTGAACAGTCTTTTTATAATATAAATAACTGAAAGGATGAAGCCCTTATGAAAAGATTTCTCAGCTTTATAACAGCGTTTTCTATGATTGTTTCGTCAGTCGGTTTTTCCGCTCATGCATCGGTAAGCTATGAAACGGCTGCCGCCGCAGCGGAAAACGCGGTAATAAACTATAATCGTTCAGTTCCGCTTGAGGTAAAAGGAAACAGGCTTGTGGAGCGGGGAACGGATAATACGGTAACTCTGCGCGGCGCAAATGTTCCGAGTCTCGGCTGGGGAATGGCGGAGCATATATATGAGTCAATGACAGAGTTATATGATAACTGGCATGCAAATCTTATAAGGCTCCCCATACAGCCGAAGTACTGGTTTGATACTTTGACGGATGAAGAACGGAAACAGGGCATCGTATCGGGCGAGGAGTATCGGAATTATGTGGACAATGTTGTTAAAGCGGCACAGGCGAGGGGCAAGTATGTTATTCTCGACTGTCACACCTATGTGATGCCGCTTCAGGAAAGCCTTGACTTATGGGAGGAATTGGCGGTTA